>JBFHKM010000060.1:0-16494 GCA_041595335.1 Sphaerochaetaceae bacterium | reverse complement strand
CTCGACATCTTCTTTTTATTATAGAATGAATTTGTATCTTTTCTTGCATAACTTTTACATTCGTATAAGTATTTTTTTACTTATGATTTTATTCTATCCAAAATTCGAAATATAGTTCCATTTTGTAAGTTGTTTTTTAATCCGAAACCTTAATTACACTTGAAAACACCTACTCAGTGTATTATACTTGATTCGATTTACAAAATATAATTTTTATTATTCGCAAATGAGAGACTTGATTGATATCGGGTCTATCAAATTATTTTGATAATGGAGTGTCGAAATGGACAAAAAGAAAATGGTTACGATCGATGGTAACACTGCTGCTGCACATATTGCATATGCGTTCAGTGAAGTTGCTGCTATCTACCCAATTACACCATCTTCACCAATGGGTGAATATGCTGACTCTTGGGCAAGTACAGGTAAGAAGAACCTTTGGGGTAAGAAAGTAGAAATCGTTGAAATGCAATCTGAAGCAGGTGCTGCAGGTGCTGTACACGGTGCTTTATCAGCTGGTGCATTAACAACTACATTCACAGCTTCTCAGGGCCTACTATTAATGATTCCTAACATGTATAAGATTGCTGGTGAAATGATACCAACAGTATTCCATGTTTCAGCTCGTTCTTTAGCAGCTCAATCTCTATCAATTTTCGGCGATCATTCTGATGTAATGGCTTGTCGTAATACAGGTTTTGCTATGACTGCTGCAAGTAGTATTCAAGAAACTGAAGATATGGCTTTAGTAGCTCACTTAGCTACTCTTAAAACAGACGTACCTTTCTTAGCATTCTTTGATGGTTTCAGAACTTCTCATGAATATCAGAAGGTTGAAGAATTATCATACGATGATATCAAACCTTTAGTTGATGAAACATTGATCCAAAAGTTCCGTAATCGTGCACAACGTCCTGAACATCCAATGATTAAAGTTGCTGCTCAGAATGAAGATGTATACTTCCAGGGCCGTGAAACAGTTAACCCTTACTATGATGCAGTTCCTGCAGTTGTAGAAGAATACATGGGTGTTGTTTCTAAATTAACAGGTCGTCCTCTACACCTATTCACTTACACTGGTGCTGCAGATGCAACTGATGTAATTATCGTAATGGGTAGTGGTGCTGATACATGTGAATGGGCAAGTAACTACATGAACGCACACGGTAGCAAGACTGGTGTTATTAATGTTCACCTATACCGTCCTTTCAGTGCTAAACATTTAGTTGCTGCACTTCCAAAGACAGTTAAGAGAGTTGCTGTTCTTGATAGAACTAAAGAACCAGGCGCACTTGGTGAACCTCTATACTTGGACGTAGTAGCTGCATTATCACAAGAAAATGTACAAGGCGTTAAAGTTATTGGTGGTCGCTATGGTCTATCTTCAAAAGACTTCCCTCCAACACACGCAAAAGCAGTATTCGAACACCTAGCAGCAAAAGATTCATGGCACAACTTCACAGTTGGTATCAATGATGATGTTACTGGCCGTTCTATTAAAATTGGCGAAAGCATCGATGTAACACCTAAAGATGTTGTATCATGTATGTTCTGGGGATTGGGTTCTGATGGTACTGTTGGTGCTAACAAAAACTCAATTAAGATTATTGGTAACAATACTCCTCAAAACGCTCAAGCTTATTTCTCATATGACTCAAAGAAATCTGGTGGTATCACAGTATCTCACCTAAGATTCGGCGAAAGCAAATTGAACATGCCTTGGTTGATTGACCATGCTAACTTCGTTGCTTGTCATAACCCAGCTTATATCGGTCGTTACGATATGCTAAGTTGCTTGAATGAAAATGGTGTATTCCTACTTAACTCTCAGATTCCATCTGATGAAGTATTTGAACACCTAACAAAGAAAATGCAGGAACAGATCATTGAAAAACATATCCGTTTCTACAATATCAACGCTTTAGAAATCGCTGAAGCTGCTGGACTTGGTACAAGAATCAACACTGTTATGCAGGCTGCTTTCTTCAAGATCAGTGCTATTCTTCCAGAAGAAGAAGCTATCTCTTTGATTAAAACATACATTGAAAAAACTTTCTTAAAGAAAGGTGAAGCAATTGTTAAGAAAAACTGGGCTGCTGTTGATGGTGCATCTGATGCATTACATGAAGTTAAGATTCCAGCTAAAATCACAAAGAGCTATGAACCAGCTAAGTTGATCAAAGATGACGCTGATGATTTTGCAAAAGATATTATTCTTCCAATCATGCACAGAGAAGGTGATGATATTCCTGTTTCTAAGATGTCTTATGATGGTAAATTACCTTCAGCTACAGCTAAATTAGAAAAACGTGGTGTTGCTCCTTTCGTTTCAACATGGGAAGCTTCAAAATGTATCCAATGTAACCAATGTGTACAGGCTTGTCCTCATGCAGCTATTCGTTCTAAACAGATCGTTCCAGCTGAATTAGAAAAAGCTCCTAAGACTTTCACAACTATCAAATCTAACACTAAGAACACTCGTGACTTACAATTTAAGATCCAGGTATTCGTAGAAGATTGTCAGGGTTGTGGTGTTTGTGTAGAAGCTTGTCCTGTAAGCGCTCTTTCAATGCAAACTGCTGATTCTCAGAGAGAAGCTGGTGAAAACGAAAACCTAGACTTCTTTGAAACTCAACCATATGCAGTTATGGATGGTGTTAAAGATACAACTGTTAAGGGCCTACAATTCAAACAACCTTTATTTGAATTCTCTGGTGCTTGTGCTGGTTGTGGTGAAACTCCATATGTTAAACTTGTATCTCAGATCTGTGGTGAGAACATGATTGCTGCTAACGCAACAGGTTGTTCTTCTATCTACTCTGGTACATTCCCAACTATTCCTTACACAAAACGTGATAGCGATGGTCGTGGTCCAGCTTGGGGTAACTCATTGTTTGAAGACAACGCTGAATACGGTCTAGGTATGAGAATGGCTGTAGACAGTAACCGTAACTTATTGAAGATCAACATTGATAAACTTCTTGAAGTTGGAACAACTCCAGAATTAACAGAAGCAATCAAGAAGAGCTTAGAAGTTTGGGGTTCTGCTAAAGATGATGCAATGGATGCACAGAATGCTGTACAGGCTGTATTACCTGCTGCTGTAGCTGCTGCAACTGATGCAAACAGAGAAATCTTAACTAAGATTGTTGAATTACAGGATTACTTCTGTGATAAGAACGTATTCATCATCGGTGGTGATGGTTGGGCTTATGATATCGGTTACGGTGGTGTTGACCATGCAGTTGCTTCAGGCAAAAACATCAACATCTTGGTACTAGATACAGAAGTTTACTCCAACACTGGTGGACAGGCTTCAAAGGCTACTCCTATTGGTGCTGTTGCTAAGTTTGCTAACTCTGGTAAACAGTTAGGTAAGAAGAACCTTGGATTCATGTGTATGAGTTATGGTTATGTTTATGTTGCATCTATTTCTATGGGCGCTAACAGAGCACATGCTCAGAAAGCATTACAGGAAGCAGTAGCTTGGAACGGTCCTTCAATCGTATTCTGTTACTCTTCATGTATCAACCATGGTATGAACATGCGTTATTCACAGGTAGAAGCTAAGAAAGCAGTTGATGCTGGTTACTGGCCTCTATACCGTTATAACCCTGCTCTTGAAGAAGGAAAGAAATTCTCTTGGGATATCAAGAAAGCTCCAACAGTTGCTTATCAAGACTTCCTAAAAGGTGAAGTTCGTTATACTTCTCTATATAAGACTAACCCTGAACACGCAGATGAATTATTCGCTAAGGCAGAAGAAGATGCTAAACGCAGAATGACATTCTACGAAAAGATCGGTGAAATTATGTAATTGATCTGAAAAGATCTTTATATAGGACCATTGCTGAAACCTTATTGAGGTGGATGCAGTGGTCTTTTTTTATTTAAAATTAGAGTGAAGACCTATAAAGCGTCTTCAAGAGGTTTTCTACATTGATGTCTATAATTTTACCATTGAGTCATAGAAGGCCGTATTTCTGCAATGTATTGAGCTCTGTGAGGATGCTATAAGCAGACATCAAGATGGTTTGAACATATTTTTGTTTTTTCTTTCATGAGAAGAACTTACTTACACAAGTTCACTCATATGCTATTATATAAACAATATTGCAACTTTAATATTTTAGGGTTGTTAGTGATTATAGAAATAATAAACGTTGGAAGGAAAATTATGAAAAGAATTGCTTTATTTGTGGCTCTGTTGTGTGTCTCTGCATCTTTATTTGCGTTTGATGGTTCCTATGGATACTCTCAAAGAAAAGATGATTTCAGTATCAGTACTGGTTACACTTCGTATTATGTTTATGAAAATGGTCAAAGTGATGACGGAATCAAGTATGAAGGACAGACAATCGGTTTCAAAACAGAGACCTCTCTTGCAAACAATAGAGATTCTTCTGTTTTTTGGCAGACCAATTTTTTAATTCCAAGTCTATCTGATGTAACATTTACAGCTCATCCAACAATTAAAATCGATCTTGAGGATTTGTTAGCTTTATCAAATTATGACTCTATTTTAATTTTTGATTCATCTCTGGGTGTGAACAGCACAGCTTATTTGGACAATTTGACTTCACTCTATTATGGAGTTGGTGCTCATATGTTCCTCACCAATTACAATCAGAGTTCCTCAGGATTCAGTGATTATACAGGATCTCTTGGTCTTGGAGCAGTTGCAAACTTTGGAATTCAATATGAATTGAGCAGCTCTCTGATCTTTGATATTGGTGGAAGCGGTGTTTATGATTTCTTTATTTATAGTTATGATGAAGATAATATTGAACTTACAGATAATTATGGAATAGGCTGGATTGGTAAGGCTGCTCTTACTTTCAGATCTAACTAATAGGAAACAATTATGAAAAAAATTACAATGATCATATCACTTATGTTCTTATCTCTCTCTCTGTTTGCTGGTAATATGAAATATTACTATCAATATGAGAACAGAACAGCTCTGAGTGTGGGTGTTGGTTATGACTACTACAGTATGGATATCACAGAGCCTGGTTACAGCTCTTTTACATTGAGTGGACCAACTTTAAACATCAAAGCAGAGACTCCTCTTCGTTCTCTAGCAGGAATATCTATATTTTGGGATTCTACAATAATGATACCTTCATTGGCCTATGTTGATATAACATCATCTTATTCATATAAGCTGAGTGATTCCCAATTTTTACTTAGTGAAATTGGAATATTGGATGATTCGGCTTCATACTTCTTGATGGACAACAATATTGGTGTGAACATGCTTGGAACAATCAATGATTCAACTTTCGTCTATATTGGCGGAGGTCTTGATGTCATGATAGGCAATGCCTCTTATAAATATACATCCACCTCATCAACTTCCGAGAAGTATAGATATGGGTATTTAGGAATTGGTATATTTGAGACTGTGGGGATGTATTTTGAATTCAATGACAATCTTGCATTGAATGTTGGAGTATCATACACCTCTGATTTCTTGGTTTATAATTATATAAACAGCAGTGAGGACAGCTCAAACAACAAATTTGAGATGATTGATGCTTATGGTAACAGCTACCTTGGTAAGCTTATGTTGACTTATAATTTCTAACAAACATATAGTTTGAATAAACAGGACCTAGGTGCTATCACCTGGGTCCAATCATTTCACAAAGATAAAAAAAATCTTAATTGAATGAATCCAATTAAGATTTTGTATTATTTTTTAAATGTTTATTCTTCTACTGAAAAATCTTCTTTAGAAGCTCCACATAAAGGGCATACCCAATCATCTGGGATGTCTTCAAAAGCTGTTCCTGGTGCGATTCCACCATCTGGATCTCCAACTGCTGGGTCATATACATAACCACATAAATCACAAACGTATTTTTTCATAGTTTTATCTCCTATGAAATAATAATACTATCTCTTTTTGGTTATGGCAAGCTATTTATTTATAAAGGTCCAATATTTCAATAAGAGAGTTACAGAATTTCTTTCTAAAAGAAGCTGGCTCAAGGATTTCTACAGAAGAGCCACACTGAATGATTCTCAATGAAAGTTCAATAGAATTCTCTATTTCCATGGAATAAATGAAATATCCATCCTTCTCTTCGATTTTTGGATCACTGTGTTTTAGATAACTGAAAGCATTTAAAGCAGAAACTTCATTGACCTTCAATTTCAAAGGGATGACATCTATTGGAGCATATCCATTCATATCTTGAGGCCTTCTGAAAGGTTTCAAGTTGTCTGGAATGGTGTAGGTCTGATCAAGAATTGTAGCTTTTGTGATGGAGCTTATATCAATTGTGATCATCTCTTGGGTGTGCCTCAAACGACCTGTAACACTGATTGGGTTACGGCCTGTTGCATCCTCTCTGAATCCAATGAAGTATGGAGCAACTTCAGTCACTTTGATCTTCTCGTCAATTTTCTGCTCAATCTTTACAATTCTACCAGATACCCATGAATCAATGAGTACATCAAGGATGTTGTTGTACTGACTGTTTCCTGTTTTCTTCTGAACGTTCTTATCTATCTCTTCAGATAATTCAACGATGTTGTCACTGATTTTAGGAGCATAGCTTCTCATATTTAAAGCTATTTTTCTAAGACCAGATGCCAAATGAGGATTCTGATATTCTGCATTCTGTGCCAATATTTCTGCGGACATGTTGAAAGCCAAGCTCTCGTAGATGCTGAGCTCAATGTTTTCATCTTCATTGTCTCGTGGTTGAATTTTAATTAAATTGTTCTCTTCATACACATCGATGTACTTACTCAAATCAGCAACATATCTGCTGATTGTTGATCGATGAACTCCAAGACGTCTAGCTATTTCAGCTCGTCTCAGCCCTTCTGGATGTGATAATAATAAAAGCTCTAATTGAGCTACTCTTTCACCTTTCATATAAACCTTCTTTTTACTTATGCACCAATATGCAACAGTAATAACAATAACATATATATTCAGAAATGCAACAAAAAAACAACAATTATAAATGAAAAAACTGTGAAAAAGTTATAAAAGATGCAAATTCAACAATATTTGTTATTTATAAAACTGATTGAAACAAAATAATTACTGACATATTTTAAAAATTTGATATAATATGTATGACTTTATTGAAAGAAGATTATCAGCAAGTAGCTACTTGTTGATATTTCATGTAGTATGGATAAAAATTCTTGGAGGTAAAAATGAATTGCAATGAATTAGAAGAAAAGCTCAATAGCTTGGAGATCAAACTATCTTATCAAGAATCAACAATTGAAGAGTTGAATAACATCGTAACAGGTCAAGCTAAAGAGATGGTGATAATGGAAAACCACATTCAACATCTCAAGAGAAAAATTGAAGATTTAGAAGAAGCTGGTGGTGGAGACGACCTTCCAAACAGAAGACCTCCTCATTATTAGAAACAAAAAAACAGAAGAGAATCAAAGCTCTTCTGTTTTTTTTCATTCAAAATCTATTCTTCAGAGATATCTTCTGAAACAGGATCTGATTCTCGTCTGTAAAAACGTAGAAGAGATCTGCCATATTTTCTTTCGTCGATGAACTTCAAGTCCCCAATTTCTTCAGGCCATGTAGATCTCTCCTCACTTGGATAGTGAATTATGAACAATCCACCTTTCTCTACAATTCCTGCATCAGCAACTGCTTGAGCCAATTTCACCTTTCCATCCATTGGAAATGGAGGATCTGCATAAACAATATCGTATGTCCTTTTGGCTGATGGTATGAATCTGTAAACATCACTCATGAATAATGTGATCTTTGTCTCCACCATTGAGATGTTGCTTAGAATTACTTTTCTCTTGCCTCTATCTTTTTCAACGATATGAACAGGTTCTGCACCTCTTGAAGCTGCTTCTATTCCAACGCAGCCACTTCCTGAGAACAGATCCAAAAAAGATGAATCATCCAAATTGCCAAGTATAGAAAACAATGACTCTCTCATTCTATCCATAGCAGGTCTAATAACGCCAGGAGGACATACAACTGTCCTTCCTCTATATTTACCACCAGTTACTCTCATATTATTATCTCCACGGCTAATCTACATCTGGAAATGGATTGGCCTCTTTAATTACCTTTTGTATTATTCTATTCTCGCCCATCTGTAACTTTGGATCTGAACTGAGTATCTTATCACAGTACTTTCGAGCTATTAAGATATAATCAGTATCATTAATAAACGAAGAGAAGTGTAATTTCAAGAACCCTGATTGACGAGTACCATTGATATCACCAGGACCTCTCAATGATAAATCTTTTTCAGAAAGAATAAAACCATCATTTGTTTCTTTTAAAGCCCTGAGTCTTTCTTTAGCAATATCGCTTATGTTGTCACCATAAACGAAGAAACAGTATGACTGCAGATCAGATCTACCAACACGACCTCTCAACTGATGAAGTGCAGATAATCCAAATATATCAGCATGTTCAATTATCATGCAGGTTGCATCTGGAACATCAAGTCCAACCTCAACAACACTTGTAGAAACAAGATACATGATCTCCTTGCTTCTGAATCTCTTTAGTATATCAAGCTTCTCATCGTCAGGAATCTTGCTGTGAAGGAGGGCTGAAGGAACACCTGGGTACTCTTTCTTTAGCATCTCAAACATATTTGTAACATCTCTCAGCTCACTGGAACCTGAATCATCAATTCTTGGATATACAAAATATGCCTGATGGCCTCTTTCAAATTCAACGGCGATTGATCTGTACATTCTCTCTCGACTTCTCTCTGATACAAGATAGCTTATTATGTCCTTTCTGTTGTTTGGTTTCTCTCTTATTGTGGATATATTCAGATCCCCAAATACAGTCAGGGCAAGAGACCTTGGAATTGGAGTTGCACTCATCATGAGAATATCTGGATCCTCTCCTTTGGCAAGAAGAGCCTCTCTCTGTGCCACACCAAATCTGTGCTGCTCATCAATTATCACATATTTCAATGATTTGAATTCAACATCCTGGGAGAACACAGCATGTGTTCCAATTATGATGTTGCAATTTCCATTTTTTATGTCCTCTAAAATAGGACGTCTGTTCTTCTGAGAGATTGAGCCCGTGAGAAGCTCAGCTTTGATTCCAAGTGGACCAAGCAATGCCTGTGCATTCTGTGCATGTTGTGTTGCAAGAAGCTCCGTCGGCGCCATGAATACAACCTGATAACCTTTATCTATCACATGAAGTGCAGTTATCCAGGCAATCAGTGTCTTACCACTACCAACATCGCCCTGCAGCATCCTGTTCATAATATGATCGCTATCAAGACTCTCTCTGATCTCTTTGAGCACCTTCATCTGATCTCCTGTCAGGGAGAATGGAAGAGATGCAATGAATCTGTTTTCAATGTTGCTGCAGACACTCTTTGTCTTTGATTCCGATTTTGTGCCAAAGAACATATTTCTTCTTGCAATTATCTGCATGTAGAAAAGTTCTGTGATGGCCAGAGTCTTTCTGCTCAGCTCCCACATCTCTCGACTCGATGGATTGTGATAGTTTCTTATCGCATCATCTGTATTCAATAGAGATAGCTCCTCTCTTATGTAAGATGGAAGCTCCTCATCAAAATGAGGGGATGTGCTGAGTATTGATTTTATATCACGACGAATTATTCGTTGGCTCAAGGAGCCTCGAAGAGGATAGATTGGAAGATACTGTCCATATGGAAAAGGAAGAGGGGAATCAACAGATTCTATATGACTCATCTCAAACTGTGATGATTGATACTCTCCATGGTGCCTTGTGGCTGTTCCATACAGATAATAGATATTCTTCACCTTCAATGTTTTTGCAAGAAAGTTTCTTCCAAAACACAGAAGACTCAGATTTTTGTTGCAGGTCACATCATGCACAACTATTTTAAGTGTTCTGCCTTTTGCGGAGAACCCACCAAAATAAGTATGAGATACAACCTCAACTATTGTGTTGATGTGAGTGCTTTCCTCACCATCAACACAAACTTCATTTAAATTTATGATTCTAGAGCGGTCCTCAAAATCTCGAGGAGAGAGCTGCAGCAGATCTCCCCAGGTTTCAATCTGGGAATCTTTATAACTTGCCTCTACAGAAGGGCCCACCCCTTTGAGTTCTGAGATTTTGTTGTTGAGCGCTCTGAAATACATATTATAGGTACGCTATGTAATGAATTAGATATACAAATCCTATTCTAACTAGAACGTATAATACAACTGTGAAGATCAATGATGCTATGACCAATGTCTTGTTTGCAACACCTCTGGAACCAAAGAATGTTTTCTGAACAAAGTTCAGAAGTCCACCAATTATGGTCTCAAGCCCTCTTGCCATTGCAATTGTGGTAGGAGTTCTTCTGTAGCAGAAGTACAGTCTAACAACCAATAGAATGATAAATATTACAAAGAATGGAGATATCATGTAGCTGTACAGAGTCTGAAGAATGAGAGCTACAGTAACAGCCAAGGTCAATGATCCTGTCTGTCCATAGATCTGAAGAAGACTCTTAACAATTGATAGCAGTGCAAATGCAAGAAGTGGACTGAAATCGATTGTCTTTGTACTCAAGCCTCTGACTCCCTTGAACATATTCAAGAAAGGATCAACAATCTTTCCAATAAAAGCTAGTATTGGACCTTCCTGTTGAGTACCTCTCATCTGTCCTGGGATTTGAATCCAAGAAAAAAGAATTCTGATCCATATAAGAATGTTGTAAATTCCTAAAATGGATGAGAGAAATAAAGCTAAATCACGTAATACTGTTGGTGCATTCATATTATATTTTTCCTTTTTAGTCGAACCAGATGTCTGTTACTTCTGGTAAAGATTTGATGTCATCTATGAACTCATCACAACATTTTACATTGAATGCACTATCACAGATGATACGAGGAAGTTTGGAAAGATCTTCCACTTCAGCTTCAGATTCTTCCTTGACCTCAGGATCAACTTCTTCATTGATCTCAGGTACAGGTATCTCTGAATCATCCTCCACAATATCTTCTTTTTCGTCAATTAATATAGTTAAAGATAGTGGTCCTGCATGGTCTAGGCAAGTATCTCTTAACTTCAACAATCCATCTTTTTCTGCAATGCTCTTCTTAATCTTTATATAGCAAGAAGTTAGGGCTACAGGTGGCAGCTCTTTAGGATCTTTGACCTCATCAATTGTAAATGCAATTTTGGTGTCATCTTTGTAATCCTTTTGGAATTTACCTATGAAACCATATATTCCTTCAACATCAATCTGATCTTTCACTCTTTCATATGTTTTTGGGAATATTGTGCAATCAACACTTCCATTTTTATCAGACAGAGTAACAAAACACATTGGTTTTCCCTTCTTTGTCATGATGACACGCTTTGTATTCACCATAGCAATCAGAGACATCTGCTTGTCGAGAGGAATCTTCTGAGGATCTGAGAGATCCACAATAACACTTGTCTTCATCTCTTCTTTGTAGACATCCAGAGGGTGTCCTGAGATGTAGAATCCAAGGAGCTCTCTTTCTTTCTCAAGTTTCTCCATAATACTCCAATCTGGAAGATCTGGAATATTGAAGGTGTTCATCTGAGTGTCTTCAATCTCATCAAACAGAGACATCTGGCCATAGGCCTTATCTGCATTTCTCTGCTGAGCAAATTTTACTGCATCAGGTAGCTTTGTAAGAAGGGAAGGTCTGTTCACTCCAAGACTGTCGAAAGCGCCAGCTGTAACCAATGATTCAAGCAATCTTGAGTTGAGCACTCCAGATTCACTTCTTGTTAAGAAATCAACAAAATCTTTATAAGGACCGTTCTTCTCTCTCTCTGCAACAATTCTAGATACAGCTGCCTCACCAACATTCTTGATACCAGCAAGACCATAAACAATGGTGTCACTTCCCACTGTTGAGAAGTGCTTGTCGGAATAGTTGATTGTAGGAGGCATGATCTTCAATCCCATTGATTCAGCTAGATTCAGATACTCGCTGAACTTTTCAGGACTGTTCATTTCATTTGTCAGGTTGGCTGCAAGGAACTGTGCTGGGAAATTGGCCTTCAGGTATGCTGTTTGATAAGCAATTACACTGTATGCAACGGCATGGGATTTATTGAAACCATATCCTGCAAAAGGCTCAAGCATTTCAAAGATAGCAACAGCATGTTCTTTGCTGTGACCATTCTTAGCAGCACCTTTGATGAAGTTCTCTTTTTCAGCAGCAAGTTTTTCAACTTTCTTCTTACCCATGATACGACGAAGAATATCCGCTTGACCCAATGAGTAACCAGCGATGATCTGGGCTACTTTCATAACCTGTTCCTGGTAAACAATAACACCATAGGTTGTTTTCAGTTCATCTTCCAGTGCTGGATCTGCGTATTCAATTTCCTGTCTGCCATGCTTACATTCAATGAATTGAGGAATGTAAGCCATAGGACCTGGACGATAAAGAGCATTCAAAGCAACAAGATCTTCCATGTTACTTGGTTCCGCCTGCTTCAAAATCTTCTGCATACCTGGTGATTCAAACTGGAATACAGCTGCACTGTCTCCGGCTTGAAGCATCTTGAATGTTGCAGGATCAGATTCTGAGATCTTATCAATATCGAAATCAGGAGCTGTCTTATGAATCAGATCAACGCAGTGTTTGATCAATGTCAAAGTTTTGAGCCCCAAGAAGTCCATCTTAACCAATCCACATGGCTCAATTAAGTCCATTGTGTATTGAGTTGTAGCTTTTCCTGTCTTTGGATCACGGTAAAGTGGAACGTACTCTGTGAGTTCCTTACGACCAATAACAACACCAGCTGCATGAGTTGATGTATGACGGTTCAACCCCTCAAGTCTTGTGCAGACATCGAAGAGCTTCTCATAAACTCCACCTTGATCTCTGATTGCCTGAAGTTCTGGAGACATCTCTAGAGCTTTAGGAATTGTCATCTTTCTCTCTTCAGGTACATATTTAGCAATTATATTTGCTTCTGCAAAAGGAATTTCCAATGTTCTGGCAACATCTTTGATAACAGCTTTTGTCTTCAATGTACCAAAAGTTGCAATCTGAGCAACTTTCTCTGCACCATATTCCTGAGTTACATAATCAATTACCTCGCCACGTCTTTCCTGGCAGAAGTCGATATCGAAATCGGGCATACTTACTCTTTCTGGATTCAAGAATCTTTCAAAAAGTAAGTTGTACTTCATTGGATCAACAGCTGTGATATCGATGGAATAAGCTACAATGGAACCAGCACCAGATCCACGACCTGGTCCTACTGGAATATCATGCTGCTTTGCCCAGAAGATGTAGTCTCTAACAATCAAGAAATAACCAGGGAAGTCCATACCAATGATGATTCCAAGTTCGTATTCCAATCTCTCCATATATTCCGGTGGAACTGGATCATAACGTCTCTTGATTCCTTCGTAGGATAGATGTCTCAGATATTCTGCCTCAGTTTTGAAAGGCTCAGGAATGTTACATACAGGTAGAATTGGACCTGGACGATGGATTGTGAGATGGCACTTATTTGCAATCTCAACAGTATTTGCTATTGCTTCAGGGTAATCAATGAAGATATCTGCCATCTCATCCTGTGTTTTGAAATAAAATTCAGGACATGGAAATCTCATCCTCTTCTCATCGGATACCTTAGATGCAGTACCGATGCAGAGAAGTACATCCTGTGCTTCAGCATCACTTTTTTCTATGTAGTGAATATCGTTGGTGGCAACCAGTGGTATTCCTGTCTCTTTTGAAATCTTTGCAAGTAAAGGATTTGTCTTTTTTTGATCTGCAAGACCATGGTCCTGCAGTTCAAGATAATATCTGCCATTATCGAAGGTCTTGCTGTACCAAAGAGCTCTCTTCTTTGCCTCTTCATATTTATCTTTAAGAAGAAGCTGAATGATCTCACCACCAAGACAAGCAGAGAGACATATGAGACCCTCATTGTATTTCTCAAGCATCTCATCATCAATACGTGGTTTGTAGTAATAACCCTCTGTATAAGCAATTGAATCAAGCTTCATCAGGTTCTTGTAACCTGTTTCATCAATTGCTAATAGAATCAGGTGATATCTGTGTGTGTTATCTATTCCTAATTTTGGTTTCTCTGTATGACCTTTGGGGTTGGTGTAAAACTCACAACCAACAATAGGATTGATATCATTCTCTTTACATGCATCATAAAAGCGCAGTGCTCCGAACATGTTACCATGATCCGTTATTGCAAGACTCGTCATTCCAAGTTCTTTAGCTTTTGCTATGTATTTTTTTATCGGTGCAGCACCATCTAATAATGAATAGTCGGTGTGATTATGTAAATGTACAAATTCTGGCAATTGTATCTCCATTTTTTTTGTATTGCTATCTCTTTGACAGCATCAATTAGAAAGAAGTCTCTGTTATTCGGTTGCTTCAATTGATATTTGATCTGGTTCTATTTCGAATAATATAGATTGTATTAATCTTTTACAACGTTCTTTCTGTATAGGGCTTATTCCGTCCATCTCTTGGGTAACACCCTCTGTTATCTTTTCAGATATTGCTTTGACTCTTGATATGGATATGGGAAGTTGAGCCCCATTTAGCTCCAGAGCCATAGTTTCTGATAAATATAATCCACAAGTAGGGAAAGTTATAGACATATTTACCTTATTTAACACAGTTTGCTCAATATTTGCTCTGAAGGAAATTATCACTGTTGATTCAGGATTCCTTATTGGATCACCAACATAGGAAAACTTTTCAAAGTCATAGTTCTCAAGAGATATTCTTATCTTCCTCAACAGGACACCTCTCTCAAGCATCAACTCACCTTTGGGATTGTAAAGCTTGTCGATTGGAATCAACTTTGGCATCAATTTTGTCTGTGTGAGATCCACAACCTCAACAACAGTGTTCATCATTGCAAGAGTTCCTGGCAATGAATAGCGAATTTTAGGAGTGCATATTGCACCACCAACTGTTATCAAGTTTCTAACAATGTGGGTGGAGGTGTTGTGAAGAGTATCAAGAAGCAGATCATTGAATGCAAGCTTACCTATCTCAAGCAGTTTGTTTGCAGTCACAGTGCTTCCAACATCAACATAGCGTATGTTTCTTGTTATCTCTGAGAACTCTCTTATATGAGTTATATCAACAATGCTCTGCTCTTCATCCTTAAGATATGTTTTGTTGTTCATTATGTAGGTACCACCTGCAAAAAACATGCAGTTGGGTTTCTTCAGCATATAGGTATGAAGTTCATTGAGTGTCTCTGGTATTATTAATTTACTGTTACTATAGAACACGGCGTTTTGTCCTGTCTTCTTCTGCCTTCAAGGCAATCTCCAATAATTCTTGAGAGTTCATGCAGTTGCATGAGCTCAATTGAAATTCACGATCAATTGTTTGAGGGGTTATCTCTGTCTCACCAAACCTCTGCTTTCCCTTGTTGAGAAACTTTTTGGAAAAATCATCAAGGTCTCCCGTCTGTTTGACCTTGGTCTTTGCCTTCAGAAGTATGGATTCAAAAATCAAAGTCTTTGCCTGATAGCAATTTGGACATGGTTCGATGTTCAGCTGATCATATATTCTCTTTATGTTTCTGTAGTGAGCTGTCTGCATGAATGCATCAAATGTAGTTACAGTTGTTCCCTGCAGTCTGAATGCAGGAACCAAACATGCTAGAGTTGGCTCCTTATCAATCAGAATCATGCAGTTACCACATACATTACCATTGCAGTTTCTTTCGATGTTGTCTATCTGCAGATCTTCATAAAGAATCTGAGACAGCGGTTTCATCTCATCAACAAGTAGTTCTAATCTGGTTTTGTTCAAAGTAAATGAGAGCTTTATCATATTTTATCCTTTATCAATCTCAGTATATCCTCACTGCTGGTTGGCAGAGCTGGGGTGTCTTCATTCAATGCCATATCAAGAGCAGATGTGAAAGAAGCTATTATGGTTCCCTTCAGACCGCTGCTTATAGAATCTGTAAAATCATTTGATATATGATGAAGTATTATATCAATCTGGAAATCATCACCTGATGCAAGTTTTGCACCTGCCTCTGTCAATGTTGATATAACAGAATGCTTTATCTTGGCTTTGTATGAGTTCTCATCAATTACAGGTCCAACAGAGCAGAACAATGTGACATTGAATACTGTGGGCTCCAATGTTATCGTGTTGATTCTCAACTCCACAACAGATGCAATCCATGTGTTGCTCTTGAAATAAGGAGTTCCTGATTTTACAGTAGGTCTGTCTATTTCAGCTATCACCTCAATAGGAAGTCCTTGAATGAATCTTTTCTCGGTGATCTGAGTGCATGCCTTCTTTATCAAGCTTGCCATGTTACCACTGTTGTTGGAGAGAACTGATGGACCACTGTCCAAAAGGTCAGAGCCATCTTCCGTGAAATGAATTCCCTCATCACTGACATCAAGTTCATCACATATCATCTGTCTCCATATAACAGAGCTCTTGCCCGTGTGGGAGAAGGATGTGTTCACCTCAACCTTGCCACCAACATCAAGAGTCAGACTGATT
>JBFHKM010000059.1:0-16608 GCA_041595335.1 Sphaerochaetaceae bacterium | reverse complement strand
CATGATTGATCAGAAGATTGCTGATGGAACAGTCACACCTATCTACACCACTCAAAAGAGTGATGACTATTACAAAGTAGAAGAGATTCTATCTGATGCTGACCTTTGGGCAGATTACAAATATGTTGGATTGCTGTTTGACTCTTATGATACAGAGAATCCTGGTTGGGATAATTATAAAAAAGAAGTTAAGACTCAAAATAAATATTTCTTAAATTCTAAGAAATCTTTGGGTTATTAACATTAAGATTGCCGGCTAGATTTCTAAAAGTAGCTATTAAAAATGGGATGATAGATATTTATAACTGTCCATTTTGTAGCTACTTTTTATAGCTGGTTTGATTGATTCTATTATATTAGAGGAGAACATTTTGAAATCTAAGAAACAAGAGAAGCTATTGATTTGCTTATTTTTATTATGTCCATTGGTTTTTTTGTTGATTTTCTCATACACACCAATTCTGTTGAATGTGTACTTGAGTTTTACAAATTGGAAGGGCTTTGGAGATATTAACTTTGTTGGCTTATCAAACTACAAGAGATTGCTGACTGATCCCAGATACATTCAATTATTTAAGAATTGTCTGTGGTATATGTTGGTCGCTATTCCACAGTTACTGTTTGCATTCATATTGGCAGTAATAGTCAACACACCTTTTAAAGGAATAAAAGTATTTAAAGGAATAGTTATTTTTCCTTATCTACTCAATGGAGTTATAGTTTCAACTATATTCATTCTGTTTTTCAATCCTGAAGGAACATTGAATATAATGCTTGGAGCATTTGGAATGGACAGTCTTCAGAACAACTGGTTGCAGAATTTGAAGTTGGTGAATCCAGCAATAGCCTCAGTCAGTATTTGGCGTTATTACGGATTGGGTTTCCTTATGTTCTATGGTGCACTGCAATCTATTCCAACAGAAATATATGAAGCTGCATCTCTTGATGGTGTCAATAAAATGCAAGAGATCAGATATATCATGGTTCCTTACATCAAGAAAGTGCTTCTCATCAACATAATACTCAGTATATCTGGTTCAATTCAAGTTTTTGAAATTCCATATATCATGGTTGGTGGAGCAAATGGAACAATGACTCCTGTTATCTCAATTACTCAAAACATGCAATCAAACAGAGTTGGTTTTGCTTCAGCATTATCTATCTTGGTATTCTTTATTGTTGTAATTGCAGTATCGGTTCAAAGACTTGTTGTGAAGGAGAAAGATTAAATGAAGTATGAATCAAAATCGTATAGAGTTATTAAAAAAATATTGATAGTTTTTTCAATAGCTTTTGCAATCATCCCCATGGTACCTGTGTTCTTCATGGCATTCAAAACACGAAGTCAACTGAAATCAACAAGTTATTTTACACCACCTGAAAGCTTTTTAAATATGTATAATTTTAAATATGCAATCAATTCTGGTGATCTGATATCCAGCTTGATAACAACATTCATCATCTTGACCATCTCGCTGATTATAATCTTATTTTTCTCAAGTATGGCAGCATACGCCATTGAGAGATTTGAATATAAATTGAAAAAAACTATATTGGGTGTTTTCATGATGACCATGTTCATTCCTATTGTTACAACTCAAGTTGTAGTTTTTCAAATGATGTACAAGCTAGGATTGGTGAATTCAATATGGTCAGTAATAATAAACTATTCAGGAGTCAGCATAGTAGATCTATACATACTCATGAACATTCTAAAAAGTATTCCAAAGGAATTAGAAGAAGCAGCTTATGTTGATGGCGCAAATATATTTCAAACGTTCTTTAAAATAATCTTGCCACTGCTGAAACCAGGTCTTGCAACAGTAGCCGTAATAAGAGGTATTTCAATTTACAACGATTTCTATGTTCCTAATTTGTATTTATTATCAGGAAGAAAAACATTGACTGTAGCTCTATACAAATTCTACGGAGGATTGGGAACACCTTTTGAAGTTGTGAGTGCTGCAGTTCTTTTGGCAACAATACCTGTACTTATAATGTTCTTGCTGTTCCAAAAACAGATATACAACGGCTTGGGTGGAGCAGTTAAATCATAATATTTTACACCATAGGAGAATAAAATGGACTACATAAAAGGCGTGAGCTTTATAAACTTTTCAGATTGCAGAGGAAAATATGCAAATGAAACTACAAAAAAATCAATAAAACAAGCAAAAGAAGATCTAGGTCTTACATACATAACTCTTTGTTTCATGGCTATGCAAGAGACAGCTCATACAACAGAGATAGACTTCAACGGACCAATGACTCCTGAAAGAGAGGAGCTACTTGAGGTCTGTGACTATGCTCATGAATTGGGATTGAAGGTAATATTGAAACCTATGCTTGATTGCAAAGATGGAACATGGAGAGCTCATATAAACTTCTTTGATATTGATGAGCCCTGTGAAAACACCTGGGGACAGTGGTTTGAAAGCTACACTGAGTACATGGTTACATTTGCAAAGATTGCACAGCAAGCTAAGTGTGAGATGCTGGTTATTGGAACAGAGCTTGTTCAGACAGATAGAAGAACCAGTGAGTGGATCATGCTTATAAACAACATAAGAAAGGTATATGATGGCCTATTGACCTATAACTGTGATAAATATCAAGAAGAGAATGTCAAATGGTGGGATCATGTTGATGTGATATCTGCCAGTGGATATTACCCTTATGATAATATTGAAGAGCAAATAGCTAGAATAGAGCTGTTTGTGAAGCGATATAACAAACCATATTTCTTTGCAGAAGCAGGATGCCCTGCAAGAGTTGGTTCAAAACACAATCCAAATGATTGGTCTTTTGAAGGAGCTCTATCCTCAGAGGAGCAAGCAGAATGGATTCAGAAGTTCATTGAAGCAACCAAAGATAAAGATTGGATGTGTGGATATTCATGGTGGGCTTGGAGACAGGAAATCATAAAAGAAGAAAATCCTGAGATGAATGATGATTATGATATGTATAGAAAGCCAGCAGCTAAGTTGATTAAAGAGCTATACAGCACCAAATAATTTATCTGAATGCAAGATACAATAGTTTTGAATTGCGTCCTTCATGGGCGCAAAATCTAGCTAAAATTTCTCTGTCTATTTTCGATGGATGGAATAACTCATATAAGAAAAAAACATACCTCTGCAGAGAAGTCTCTCAGTGCTTTTGAAGTGGAGATTCAATGCACAAGATGCCTGTCAGAGATAATCTTTTTTCAAGTATTCTGTGTTTCATAAAACTCAACCTGCATGATAAGAGCAATAATTATGCATTAATGTATTGAAATATTTTTTGTATTTCACTACCTTTGATGTTAGGTTATCGGTTAAGTAAAAAGGAGAACTAAATGGAACAACAATTCATCAATGAAGCAACAGAGCACATTTTACCATTTTGGACAAATCTTAAAGATTTGGAATATGGTGGATATTATGGTGAAGTTAACTTCAATTTGGTTGTAAATAAAGAATCTTTTAAAGGTGGAATTGCAGCAGCCAGAATTCTTTGGACCTTCTCTGCAATGTACAATGAAATTGGTAATTGTGAGTATTTAGAGAATGCTAATTGGGCTTACAACTTTTTCACAGAACATGTTCTAGATAAGGAATATGGTGGTGTTCTTTGGATGCTCAATCATGATGGCGAGATACAAGACGGAAGAAAACATGTTTATGCACAAAGCTTTGGAATATATGCCTTGGTTGAGTACTATAAAACCTGCAAAGATCCAGTGGTCTTGAAGAGAGCTATGGATCTGTTCAATCTAATTGAAGATGAGGGGTTTGATGAAGAACACAACTGCTATGGTGAGGAATACAATCGAGATTGGTCCCCTAAAACCAATCAGATGTTAAGTGAAGTTGGACTGACTGCAGAAATCACTACCAACACTCTTCTTCATATCTTAGAAGCATACACCAATTTGTACGAGGTCTCTGACAATGAGAAGGTAAGAGATAGATTGTTGAGTCTTGTGAATATATTCATTGATAAAATCTGGGATAGAAATAACAATCACATGAGAGTGTTCTTTGATAAAGAGTTCAACAGCACAACCAATATAATTTCATATGCCCATGATATAGAAGCAACATGGTTGATGGAGAAAGCACTTATTGTTCTTGATTTAGAGCATGAGCTTAAATATACTAATTTCATTACATCCATTGGAGAGCAAATATATAAAGAAGCATTGAGAGATGATGGTTCTATATTGACTGAAAGCAACAATGGAATATGCAAAGACAATATTATCTGGTGGGCTCAAGCAGAATCAATTGTTGGTTTCATGAACTTATATCAACGAGTTGGAGATAAGAAATATTTAGATGCTGTTCATCTCATCTGGAAATATACCAATGACCATGTTATTGATGGTCGAATTGGTGGTGAGTGGTTCTCAGATCTTGATGAAAATGGAAATCCTATAAAACTTGATATAGTTCAACCTTGGAAAGCTCCCTATCATAATGTTAGAATGTGTATTGAATTGCACAAAAGATTGAAAGTTTGACAAGATTTAAGATTTTCTTGAAAAGAAAATTGGTAACTTGTATTGATGAAATATAATATTATAGGGGTCGTAAGATGAAACAAAACGTAACGATGAAAGATATAGCAGATTGCCTCGGTGTGAGTAAGGTAACAGTATCTAAAGCACTTAACGATAAGGAAGGTGTGAGTGATAAACTGAAAGCTAAAATTATTGAAGAGGCTAAAAAGCAGGGATATCATATGAATCTCAATGCTAAATCTTTGAGATCTAACTGCTCTTATAATATTGGAGTCATCATACCAGAACAATTTACTAATACAGGAGAGTATTACAGGGGTACTGATGAGATCTCTTACTACATGAATATCTATCAAATATTGTCAAACAAACTGTATGAGAAGAATTTCTCTGCAATTTTACATATCCTGAGTACCAAGGATGAGGAGAACAATATCATTCCTCGGCTGTACAGTGATAAGAAAGTAGATGGTTTTATTGTATTGGGACAGGTCAGACGAGCTTATGTTCAACTGCTTGAAACTCTTGATATTCCAACAGTTTACATGGATTTCTATGATGATTATCTATCCATGGATTCTGTAAATTCTGATAACTTCTTAGGCTGTCATATGGCAACAAACTATTTAATTGAAAAGGGACATCGTGATATTGCTTTTGTGGGAAATGTTTTTTATACAAGCAGTATTCAAGATAGATTCTTGGGTTTCTATAAATCTTTATTAGAAAATAGAATTATGCTTGCTGAAGATTATATTGTGTGTGATAGAGATGATAAAGGTAGATACATAAGAATGGTCTATCCAAGTAAGATGCCAACTGCTTTTGTATGTAATTGTGACCAGGTTGCCTATGAATTGGTGAACCAATTGAAGTGTGATGGTTTCAGAGTACCTGAAGATATATCTGTAGTTGGTTTTGATAACTCCAGATATTCAAATATATGCAATCCAAACATCACGACCGTTGAAGAAAATACCGAAAACATGACTAAAGAAACAATAAATGTATTGTTCAAGAAGATAGAAAATCCAAATTATCATGTTGGGAAGATTCTGGTTAAAGGTGAATTGATTGTCAAGAACTCTGTTCTTGAATATAAAGAAAAAGATGAAAAATAAAAAAGTATTGATGAGTGATGAGCATCTTCTGTACAGCGGAAGAATAGATTTTTGTGATAGAGATTTCCCTAAAATGATATTTCCATATAGCTCTGTTGAGTTCAACTTTAAGGGAACAAATCTTAAAATCAAATTGATCAATAAATTTAATTATTGGGATAATTTTCTTGGTTTCATTATTGATGGAAAGCAAGATTCTGTTGAATTGAAGAAAGATGAATCAGAGCAAACAATTACTTTGGCTGAAAACCTTGAAGATGCAGAGCATCATGTCTTTATTTTTAAGAGACAAGATGGCTGTCATCTTATCCAATTGAATGGCTTATTTATTGATGAAAATGGACTCTTGCTTGATAAACTACCAATGAAAAAACGTTGTATGGAATTCTATGGAGATTCTGTTACAGCTGGAGAGGTCTCTGAAGCTGTAGGTTATGAAGGACAATTAGATCCTGAAGATCATATGGGAAGATACTCAAACAGTTATTATTCCTATGCAACCATTGCAGCTAGAGTTTTTGATGCACAGGTGAATTTAGTTGCACAGGGTGGAGTGGCCTTGCTTGATGGTACGGGTTATTTTGGTGATGAAGATTATCTTGGAATGGAATCCATTTATGATAAATGCCAATACAATCCTGATTTAGATTCTGTGACTGAATGGAATTTTTCTGACTACATTCCTCACGTTGTTGTTGTGTCCATAGGTCAAAATGATAATCATCCAATTGATTTCATGAAGGATGACTTCAATGGAGAGGAAGCTCAAAGATGGAGACAGGAATACAAACGATTGATTCTTGATATAAGAAGCAGATACAAAGATGCAACAATCATCCTGCAGACAACTTTACTGACGCATGATGAGAGTTGGGATATAGCCATTGAGAGTGTTCAAAAAGAGTTAGGTGATGACAAAATACATCATCTGATGTACAGACGAAATGGTTCAGGAACTCTAGGACATCTTAGAATATCTGAAGCACAGGAGATGGCTGATGAGCTTGTGGAATATATAAATGGATTGGAAGGAGTTTGGGAATGATGGGAAAGAAAATTGCATTTATTGGTGGTTCCATAACAGCAGGTTCTGTAGCCAGTTCTGATGAACTGTGCTATGCCCATTTGGTATATGAAGGTCTGTGTAAATTATTGGGTCAATCTTCTGATGAAGTTAGATATATCAACGCTGGAATAGGTGGAACAACCTCTCAATTTGGAGCAGCTAGAGTTGCTTCTGATGTACTTCAGTACAAACCAGATTTGGTCTTTGTGGAATTCAGTGTAAATGATGATGATTCTTATTTCTTTTTAGAATGCTATGAAGGACTTATCAGACAGATCATGCTTGATGAAAACAGACCTAAGATAGTTCTGATTCACAATCTCTTCTACGATACAGGAGCCAATGCTCAGAGAATACATAAATTTTTAGGTGATTACTATGGTCTTCTTTGCATCAGTATAAGAGATTATATATATCCAAGATTACAGAATGGTGTTTTGAATGTAAATGACCTGACTTCTGATATGCTTCATCCAAATGATATGGGACATCGTTTGGTTTCCGACATAATAATAGATGAGCTGAAAAAATATGTTGACGAAAAGGATGGTTTCAATAGAATCCCTGATGCGGTGGTCAATAAAACCATTACCTCAAATAACTATGAGAGTGTCAAATATTGGAATGCATTGAATTCAAATCCAAAATTAGAGGGATTCAAGGTGGATTCTGCTGAAAAGCTAAGTGTGCAGGATGTATTCAAAAATGGCTTTATTGGAAGGAAAAATGGGGATAAAATAAGCTTTGAATTGAAGAGTACCAAATCAATAGCCATACAGTATCGAAAAACAATAAACAGACCAGCTCCTGTGGCTAGAGCTTCTGTGGATGGAATTGAAATATATACTGTTGAATTGGATGGTAATTTTGAAGAAGAATGGGGGGATTGTTTGTACATTCAAACCTTACCTTTTCCTCTTTCTGAAGGAAATCATAAACTTGAAATTGAGATAATATCTGATGATTCAAATCTGGTCTCAGACTTCTATTTAACTTCAATTCTTACGGTATGATAGATTTAATTTTTTAAAGACATTTGCTTTGAATCGATTCTCCTATCTCTAAAAAAAATGGTACATGATAGGGATATCTTTTATATCTAATTCTAAATAGATGACATTCATAGCTGATACGTCATTTTTGTATATTGACTAAATTCTACCATTTAACTATGGTGTTCGTATCCCGGGGTGCCTTGATGGCTGAGATCAATACTGAAATACCCGTTGAACCTGATCAAAGTAATGTTTGCGAAGGAAGAGATATAACACTATTAGATTCAAGCATATGAGTGCTTAAAAATGATATATTATAGCGTATTGATTGTAACCTCCCAGGATGTGGAGGATTTTTTATGTCTGAGAAAAAATACGTTTCTTACAGCAGTAGCAACAGCTGTTCTACTGATCTCACCAAACAAATTACTGGATGTCGTTTTTCATTGTCTCCTATGTGCGATGATTACATCTCAATAATTCTAAACGCCTTAAAACATGTTGATACCAGCAAGGTCTGGAGCAACACTGATACTCTTTCAACTGTATATCGAGGAAAGAGAGTTCATGTTGAAGATGCTGTCAAAGCTCTGTTCATCAATGCTTATAAAAAAGATGTGCATATGAGTTTGGAAGCTACATTCTCCAAAGGATGTCCTGGCGATACTGAGGGAGAGAGCTATCTTGCAGAAGATGACCTTCTGGCTAATGAGTTATCAATAAAAGATATTCATTTCCCTGTTGAATGCAAAATTGCTTTATATCCATTGGGAGATGGCAATTACATGGATGTTATTGCAAATGTTGTGAACACAGCAATTGATCGTGGAATCTACAAGGAATCTGCTCATTACTGCACATTCTTACAGGCAGATGTTCAATCTCTGTTCTCATATATCGACTATGTAAATGAATATTGCGGAAGCCATCTCAGTCACTATGTGTTTGAAGTTACAATGGCTGTAAATCTACCAGAATAATATTACAGGAGTTTTAAGATGAATTGGAAATTAAAAGATGTTTTGATGATGGGAATAATCAGTGTGTTATTCGGTGTTATTTATTTGGGATGTACCTATGCAGGTGGAATTCTCAGTGGAGTTCTGACTCCTATGGGACTATCTGCTCTTGGATATGAACCTTTTTATGGTATCTATTTCATGGCAGGTGCTTTTGGTGTTTATGTGATGAGAAAGCCTGGTGCTGGTATCATATCTGAGATGTTGGCTGCTATAATTGAATGCTTGCTTGGAAATTATTTTGGTCCTATAATCATCCTCTCAGGATTGGTTCAAGGTATCGGAATTGAATTGTTGATTGCATTGTTTCGCTACAAGAAGTTCTCTTATCCAACAATGATTGCAGCATCTGTAATCTGCTCAGTTCTGACTCTTCTATATAATCTTGTTGTCAGTGGATACAATCAAATAGCTGTTCCTGTATTGCTTCTTATGCTTGCTGTACGTATCATCAGTGCAATAATTTTCTCCGGTGTTCTTACAAAACTGGTATGCGATAGACTTGCAAAAGCAGGAGTACTTCGTGGCTATGCCGTTGGAAAAGAATTCGCTATGAGTGAAGAGTAGATCATGAAAGTGTGTGAGGCTGCAATAACTGTTGAGGATGTCACCTTCAAATATCAGAAGAGGGTGATTCTTGATCACGTGAGTTTGACAATTCCTGAAGGCAAGATATCTCTGATCATGGGAGCCAGTGGAAGTGGTAAGAGCACGCTCTCACACATTGCATCTGGTTTGCTTCCTGAAGAAGATGAATCTTTGGAGAGTGGTGAGGTCTATGTTTTCAATCAAAATATAAGAAATCTTACCAACAACAGGAGAGCTGAATATGTGACAATGATGTTTCAGAATCCTGATCTTCAGTTCTGCATGGATACGCTAAGAAAAGAGATGCGATTCTGTCTTGAGAACATAAGTGTTCCTAAAGATGAGATGGACAGCAGGATTGAGAGGATTGCAGAGGAGCTTTCAGTTGAATCTCTTCTTGATAGAAAACTGTTCACCCTGTCAGGAGGAGAGAAGCAGAAGGCAGCTCTGTGCTGCCTCAGAGTCATCAAAAGCAGGTGCATAATCCTTGATGAACCCTTTGCCAATCTGGACTCAATTTCTGCGATGAATCTGATATCTTTACTTAAAGATCTCCGTGATGATTTTGGCATGACAATCGTTGCAGTTGATCACCAAATTGATTACTGGAAGGATGTTTTTGACAGCATAATCTTGCTGGGATCAAATGGAAAGATTTTATCTGATGGTATAACTCGTGATACACTCAGCTCTCACTCATCTCTATTCATAAAAGAGGGTGTGTTTTTTCCAGATTATGAGTCATTCAAACAGAACAGATTTGCTTCTTCCATTAGCAATGACAAAGAGATTGTCACTCTTGAAAACCTTGTAATAAGACGTGGGGAAGAATCCAAAAAAGATAGAAGAAGACGATTGAAGAGAAACAAGAGAGGCATCTTCAAACTGGATGATGTAGATAAGATTCTTATAAATCAGAAATCAAAAATCAGCTTCATGAAAGGTTCAATGACTGCCTTACTTGGAAGAAGTGGATGTGGAAAGACCACACTGTTTCTATCTCTTTTGAAGCAGCATTCATATGATGGAACAATTGAATATGATGGAACTGATATAAAAAAAATAAAATTAAAAGAGCTCACAAACAACGTGGGAATAGTATTTCAGAATCCCATCAATCAATTCATAACTCAGAATGTGTTGGAAGAGGTTAAAGTTAGCATCAAACTTTGGAATAAGACGATTGATAGTGATGAGCTTGATGAGATGGCACTTGATATGCTTGAGGACTATGGACTTAGAGACTACAAGAGACAATCACCATATCTTCTGAGCCAAGGTCAGATGAGACGACTGGCTGTTCTATCGGTATTGGCTGGAGGACAGAAGGTCCTTCTGCTAGATGAGCCAACATATGGTCAGGACAGAAAATCTACAGAGACAATAATGAGTAATCTGAAGAGCAAGATGGAGAGTGATGGACTTACTGTCATATTCACAACACATGATAGAAAATTGGCTGCATCCTGGGCTGATTCAATTTATGAACTGAATGATAAGTCTTTCATCAATGTAACTGAAGAGAGTGAGGGGAGAGAGAGTTTTGAATAATTTGAGAGTTGAAAGATGGAATCCCAGTGTTAAGATGTTCACAGTTCTTCTATCTGTGATATTGCTGTCCTTCCAATATAAGATAATGGTGACACTGGGTGTGTTCTTATTCTGCCTTGTTATGATGATATTCTTTTCAGATGCAAGATTTAAATCAATCATCAAGATCCTCATTCCAGCTACTTTTGCAGCTCTGGGAATGTTTGTGATGGGACTCTATTACTCCAAAAACAACAGCATAACAAGCATGGACGTATCAGATATATCCTCTGTACCTTATGCTCTGCGAGCTGCCATGTCCACGAATTTAATCTCAGCATCACAGCTTGGATCTAGAATATTGGCATATGCAGGTCTTGGTATCTTCTTCTCTTTGACAACGGATGAGGAATTCTTCATAAGCAGTCTGATGCATCAGTGTCATCTATCTCCAAAATTTGCTTATGGAATATTGGCAGCAGTCCACCTGGTACCAAATCTTGGGAAGGAATATAAGAATGCAGTGTTTGCCTTCAGAACTCGAGGAATAAGAGTTGGAGTTTTCTCTTTGAAACCTGTATTTGCAATGCTTGTGAACAGCATCTATTGGTCTGAGAACATTGCAATGGCAATGCAATCAAAGGGCTTCAGCGATAATGAGAGCAGAACTTATTACATCGAACCCAAGGTCTGTATTTATGATATCTTATTCTCAATAGCTATTTTGAGTTTGATTGTATTTGGAATAAACAGTGCCCCAATCTAAAATGATAGGGGCAGTTTGAGCTGTTCATATTTCTTTGAGTGTTACTGTTTGATTTCTTTCATGATGGCAGCAACTGCATCATCCATGTTTATGATGCCACTGCCTATGTTCAGGCTTCTGCATATATCACTTACAATTGGCATCTTCAAATTGGCCTGTGAGAGAGTATCAAAATCCCAGAAGATCTCTTCAGGTTTTCCAACTTTAATGACCTTCTTGTTTGCCATTACAATGACATCGGTGAAGTTGCTCACAACAAATTCCATATCATGAGATATTGTAATAACAGTCTTTCCCATTTCATGAAGAGCTCTCAATATCTTGCTGAGTCTCTCATTACCACTCTCATCCTGACCTGCAGTTGGCTCATCAAAGATCAATATCTCTGTATTCATAGCAACTACAGCTGCTATTGTTACAAACTTTCTAATTGAAAGAGGCAGGTTATAAGGATTCTCCTCCCCCCATTTTGTCAAACCAGTCATCTCCAGAGCTGCATCAACTCTCTTTTTGATTTCTGCTTCATCTAATTTCATTGTCTTTGGACCAAAGGCAACTTCAGCTCTGACTGTTGAGTGGAATATCTGATCATCTGGATTCTGGAAAACATAACCAACGAACCTTGAAATCTGAGCTGTTGTGCGGTCTTTTGTATTCACATCACCAATAATAACATCACCACTTGTGGGCTTCAGCAATCCATTCATCATCTTGACGGTGGTTGTCTTTCCTGCACCATTTTGACCAATGATGGCAACATTCTTACCACCTTTGATTGATAAATTGATGTTATCAACAGCCAAGGAATTGTCAGGATAAGAAAAACTGACATTCTTCAATAATAAATCTTTCATTGTTTATGACCTCTTCTCTTGAATTAAATCTAGAGCCTGTTTTTTGGTGATTGGTAATTCATCAATTCTCATCCCAGATTCTCTCAATTTTTCAGCAAGTAAGGTCACCTGTGGAAGTTGAATTCCATGCTCTCTCAAGCTTAAATCAGTTAGAACATGTCTTGTTTCACCCATCTTTATTACCTGAGAATCGTGAAGAACAATGATTTCATCAGAATACTCAGCAAGCAAGTCTACCTTATGCTCAATGAGGATTATTGTTTTACCTCTATCTTTCAATTTCTTGATTATTTTGAAAACACTCTCTGTACTCTGTGGATCAAGCTGACTTGTTGGCTCATCTATTATTAGAATTTCTGGATCCAATACAATTACTGAAGCAAGAGCAACTCTCTGCATCTGTCCTCCAGACAATTCAAAAGGACTTTTTTCAGCCAAATCCATGATGTCTGTCAGATCCATGATATCGACAACTTTCCTCTCTATCTCTTCAACAGGAACACCAAAGTTTTCAAGTCCATAAGCTACCTCTTCAAAAACAGTGTTTTTGATGCCACTGATCTGAGTGAATAGATTTTGAAATACATATCCTATCTTTCGTGATATCTGCTCATCATATGATGAAAGAGGTTTGCCCTGAATCAGAACCTCTCCTGATATGGAGCCTTTATAAAAACTTGGAGCAAAGCCTCTTAGAATGGAGCACAATGTGGTCTTACCAGCTCCATTCTCTCCAATCACACCATAGAGTTTGCCTTTCTCAAGCTTTAAATTTAAGTTCTTGATAGCAGGTTTTTTAGATAATGGGTAAGTGTATGTTACATCCTTACATTCTATTTCATACGCCATAATGATATTCTCCCTGCTATTATTAACAATGTGATGATGATGCTCACCACAAGCATTCTTCTCTCATATCCAGACTTCTTCAAATTGAATAGGTGAGTGTGCTCACCCTTGATTGAGAAGCCTCTGGCTTCCAAAGTTAGAACTCTATCTTCAGAGCCAATAATTCCTCCAAGAATCAGAGGAACAATGGTTGGAAAGAAGGCTTTTGCTCTGACCTTCAGATTTCCTTCAGTCTCAACACCACGAGAGCGCTGTGCATCCAAGATGGTCTGACTTCTCTTGCTGAATACCTTTATCATCTCCAAAGAAGATGTGAAGATATATGCAACCTTGAAGTTCATACCAGATTCCTCAAGACATCTTGATATTTCTTTTGTAGAGGTACTTTGAAGCATCCAAGTGAACATCCCTGCAATATTGAGAACTAGAAATCCCAGTGATATTGCAGTCTGAAGTCCTTTCTCTCTGATGGATAGAAAATGCCAATGCCACAGCGTCTGTCCACCAGATACTATGAATGTCTGCACTGCAATGATGAATATTGCAACTACAAATATAGGTTTCATTGACTTCATGCTCTTCTTGAATTCACCTGTTATAGCAAACATAAAAGGTACAAGAGCGAACCAAGGAATCAGAAGCAAAGCTAATTTTGCGTCAGTCAATTTAATTGAATTAATAATAAGAGTGCTTATTGAAAATAAAATTACAATCTGCAGTTTGGTCGCAGGATACAATCCTGCTATCTTGTTTCTTTTATTAATTTGAATTTTTTCTGTAAATGTCTTTTCCATAATTATCTATCCCAACTTAAAATTAGCTATATACGACTGAAAAATATTGTTTATTCAGTTACTTCGGCAATCTCTTCTCTATCTTTAACATAGAACATACCACAGCTGAATTTAATTAAGTTACGATTTGGAATGACCTTAATTACTGCCAAGCAGATCAATACAGAGATGATTCTATCCAATACATTGAAGAGACCTTCTGTACCGATGAATGCACCCCAGATGTTAGCGCCAGCTGCCATGAATGTAGCTGTAATCAATGAAGCACCACTGCCGGTAACACCACCAAACATCAAAACAACAATAGGAGCTGCAGATAGAATTGAAGCTGCACCCATAACTACCATTGCAATCAACCATTTCCACCAAACACTGAAGTAATCATGTCTTGCAAATGCACCTGTTACCAGACCTGCAATAATTGCAACTGGAATGAAGGCAAAATTAACTGGATTTGCAATACCTGTTAGGATGTTTGTCAATAAACCTGTTACAGCTCCTACCCAAGGACCACATAGCATTGCAACAAAGATTGTTCCAATTGTATCTAGATACAATGGTAATCTAAGTAAAGATGCTAACTGACCGCCTACAAAATTAACTGCAACACCGACAGGTACGATCAACAATGCAAGCATTGAAAAATCCTCTTTGATTGAAAACTGCTTTCTCTCATTTTTTGTCATAAAATATATTCTCCCTTATGATAATATTAATAATCTCACTATTTATACTTCTATCGTCAGATAGAGCATTATTTAAATTCAGTATCAGAAAAAGTTATATCTAAAAAGATTTTTTGCTTTCAATAATTGAAGGATTCTGCTGCATAAATGCATTTCAGAGAGAGAAGTTTGGAACTTTCAAATACCTAAAAATTATGTAGGACAATGATGTTTGATTCATTGAAAAAACTTATAAAGGAATAAAAATTACAACAAAAGAGCATGTGATCATTTGAATTTGTACTGATCATCTTTTGCTTATGAAACATGATATATGATTGATCTTTGAACCCTTGGATCTTTGATTGAAAAACAATCTGGATTATTAAATATCAAGAGAATCATCTGTCATTCAAAAACAACAAAACCCCTTATGTAGAAGCATAATTTTGAGGAATTTGAATATCTGTTTATGTAGCATGACATCAAGAGAGCTATAAGAATTATATTCGTTTGGTATCACGATTGCATTTGCGTGTTGTATTATTTGTTACTTTAAATTTACTCAATTTCAATAGAGGTATGTACCTGCTAATTTATCAACTCCGTGTGTTAGTTCCATTATATTTTTGAAAACATAATCAATTTATTATGATATATAGACTATAAATCCTATTAAGTCAATAAGAAATAGATATCTTTTGATATCTGTGCCAGATTTCTCAAAATGGATGAATGTGATGTCATGGATAAAACTCTTTATCATACAAGTATTTATCGGTTGATAATAAAACGGCAAACAATATAATTTTGAATAATAAAATGAGATTTGAAATTTCAAATAAATGAATTATATGATGTAAAAATTGCAATTATCTATTGCTCATTTTCAAAGAAAAAGCTAAAAGAGTAAATGAAGTCAATTGATGATATGAGTTGAAAGCACCAGAACTTTATGAGAAAAATGGATAGGATGGTGCTTTTAATTTTTAATGAGATGGAGGTCTCCAAATAAATGAAAAAGGTAATTTTTGTAGCACACTGCATATTAAATACAGCTTCTAAAGTAGTTATGTACAACAAAGAAGAGATGGAAATGGAAGAAACTTTGAGAAAGAGATTTTTAGAAAAAGCTATTTCTAATAATGTTCAAATTATTCAATTACCATGTCCTGAATTCACCATGTATGGTGCAAAACGATGGGGACATGTAAGCAATCAATTCAACAATGTTTTCTTTAAAAACAACTGCAGAAAAGAATTGGAACCTATCGTTGAACAGATTCAAGAATATCTTGATAATCCTGAAATGTTTGAGATTCTGGGTATTGTTGGTATTGATGGAAGTCCTAGCTGTGGTGTTGATTATACCTGTTATGGTGATTGGTATGGCTCTTTTGAAGAACGTGAGGATTTAGATGAGACTTTAAAATCTTGTAAGTTTGCTGAAGGCAATGGAGTTTTCATTGAGGTTCTTATTGAGATGCTAAAAGAGCAGAAGATCTTAGATAAAGTTAAGCTCTCTTCTTTATTCGCAAATGAGCCGGATAAATGTCTGTCTCTTTTGGATTAAGAAATGAACTGTTAATGATAGAGATAGGTTAATTTATCAAGCTGATTTAGAAAATTAAAAAAGCTATTCATTTTTATTTTTAACAAGAATTACCATCTGGAGTTAAATATCTGGATGGTATATTTTTTTTGTTTATTTTAGCTCAATTGACATTAAAAATAGCTAAAATCTATTATAAGAGTAATATAATATTTGATGTTTAAATTAAAAGCTAATATAATAAATTTATATTTTTTGTGTATATTATTTACACAAATCTATGTTTTAAGAGCAATAAAAAT
>JBFHKM010000058.1:0-16801 GCA_041595335.1 Sphaerochaetaceae bacterium | reverse complement strand
TTATCTCTTTCGATTGTTGCTCTGTAGGATGATGCAATGCAGATTTCAAATGATTTTGGTTCAAATTTAGAGGCTATCAGAAGTGATATTGTTGAAGCTGAGCCATCAAGAATTACAGGTATGTTCAATTTTGTAGCTTCGAGGATGATTCCAGCAAATATCAATATGTTCTTGTATTTGATTTCATTCATGGCAGTTATTGAATCTAAATCTGCAATCTCACTGTAGACCTTTCTGAAGTCAATCTTATTTTTGATATCCTTCTCTTGCAGTACTATTATCAGATCTGTTAGATTACCTAACTTATGCACCATCATTTTACCCTGTTCCATCAATCTTATGTTGATGTAAGAATTATCTATGGTAAAATCAGAAGAGGAAAATATTTTATAATTTCCAATAGAGGGAGCCAGAGTATTTTGAACCTGGCATATCTTTATGACCGCATCTGTGTATACCTGCAAGTTCTGAGGTATGTCTGTATGTCTTTCAAATATTAACTTTGCCTGTCTCTTTATTCCTTCTCTTTCAATGAACATATTATAATGATACATGCTATTTGAGATTCAATCAAATATATTTCTTCAACATGCATAAAGTTGTTAAAAATACTGACAATGTGAGGATCTTGCTAATTTGGGGATATGTTCAACCAATCTATATCAATTTTGATTAAAAGTTAGTAGAATTTTTGCATGGAATCTTTAAAAGAACTTTATAGAATTGGTGTTGGACCTTCCAGCAGCCATACAATGGGCCCAAGAGCAGCATCAGCAGATTTTTTAAAAAATCATTGTCCTGATGGCATTCAATACTTTGCATATCTTTATGGATCTTTAGCTGCTACTGGTAAAGGTCACCTAACTGATGTCGCAATTCGAGATTCATTTGCTGAACAGAACAAAACTGTTTCTATTTTCTGGAAACCGAATGAGTTCAAAACATATCATCCAAATGCAGTCACTTTCATTGGTTTTGATGCTTCAGATAAACCAATAGCAGAGCAGACATATTACAGTGTTGGTGGTGGTAAGATTGTTGAAGAAGGAAAGCAGAATGAAGCTCAGAAGAATAATATCTATCCTCCAGAATTGAACAATCTCAGTAAGATTCTTAAATACTGCAACAGTGAAGGAATCCCCCTTTGGGAATTTGTTATAAGATCAGAAGGTCCTGAAATTATGGACTACATAAAGTTGGTCTGGAAAGATATGGAAGCTGCTGTTGAGAGAGGAATTGATGCAGAGGGTGTTCTTCCTGGTGGTCTGAAGATGCCAAGAAAAGCAGCTTCTTACTATGAAAAATCTCAACAATTCAGAGGAGTTGAAGGCAAAAATGCTGAAGCTCTATCTTATGCATTGGCAGTTTCAGAAGAAAATGCATCAGGTGGTGTCATCGTAACAGCTCCAACATGTGGTAGCTGTGGTGTACTTCCTGGAGTTCTTTATTTCCTCAAAAAGAGAAACAGCTGCAATGAGACAAAAATATACAGAGCACTTCTTACCGCTGGACTGATTGGAAACATCGTGAAACAGAATGGCTCAATCAGTGGTGCTGAGGTTGGATGTCAGGGCGAGATTGGTGTTGCCTGTGCAATGGCCAGTGGAGCTGCAACTCAGATAATGGGTGGAAGCATATACCAAATAGAGTACGCAGCTGAGATGGGACTTGAGCATCATCTGGGACTTACATGTGATCCAATGCTTGGTCTTGTGCAGATTCCTTGCATCGAGCGAAATGCAATGGCAACCATGAGAAGTCTTGATCACTGCACCTATGCATTGCTATCTGATGGTCGACATAAGGTATCATTCGATAATGTTGTAGAGGTAATGATGGAAACAGGCCATGATATTCCTCCTCTTTATAGAGAGACAAGTCTAGGTGGTCTGGCAAAAATTAAAGAAACTGTCGAATGATTTAGACAGCATGTATATAAGAATAGCCATCAATTGATGGCTAATTCTATCTTCATTGAATATGTAATTAATTTATCTACGTACCTCAATATTAGAACTGCTGTGCGATGTACAAACCTGAGCAGATATTCTTCTCATTGCTCATTCCCATTGGCAAGAATGCAGGAGCATCATCAAACAGGTAGGAAAGAGTTGAGGATGAATGCATCCAAACTTGAGTGATAGGCAAACTCTTCAATTTTTCTTTCAATGCCCTTGCACTCTCAAAGCCCTCGCACATTGTTTCAAAAGCAACATCACCAATTATCAAAGCATAGGCACTCTGTCCACCAGCTGTTACCAACACAGTCTTGCAGTTTTCTTTTATGAGCTTCCAAGCATAATAGTCTCTATCTATTGAACCAATCTTTTCAGTTGCATTGCTGTAAATTGCAGAGAGATCTTCATCACTGTCTTCTATAACACCGTTTGGATCGCCTTCAATGCTGTAGCAAACACTGCTTGTTGTGTGGTAGAAACCATGACGTAGGAAATATGTTCCAAGTCCTGGATTTATCACAAGGATTCTTCCTTCATCATCATGAGCCAATCTTATCAGAGTATCCATCAATCCCTGATTTCTAAATTCAGGTAGGGTTGCAGCTCCAATTATGTAGGAAATAGGAGTGCTGTTCATCTCTCTTGAGAAAGACCACTGCAGACAGTGCAGAACACTCACAATTCCTTCTACTTCATCACGTGCAACGTAGCAGTGATCAATCTTCCATCTCTCTTCAAATATTTCATCAATAAATGATTCTGTATTGTCAAATACTGTTTTCCATATTTCTTTCAATCTTGGTAAATCACTATCTTTTGCTCTTTCAAATTTCATTTAATTAGCCCTTATTTTTTTATTTACTTTAGGATAAGTCTTAAGCTTATTTTGTTCAATAAATAAGAGACAAAATTATTTTATATTAATCAAAGAATGTTGAGATAATGACAAAAAGAGTTTGTATTCTCACTAATTCCGTGTTTAACTATAGGTAGAGAAAGAAGGGTATTTATGAAAATCATACGACGAAGTGTTTCTGGAACTTTAGAGTCCAGTGACATCATGTTTCAGTTAGAGAGTTCTCAAGATGGTAAGAACCATATCGAACTCGACAGTTCTGTTGAAAAGCAATTTGGTGATTCAATTCGATCAACAATCAATCAAACTCTATCAAACTTTAATATCACAAATGCTGATGTATCTGCAGTTGATAAAGGTGCTTTAGAATGTATCATCGTGGCACGTTTGAAAGCTGCTATTTATCACAGTGTATCTGAAGAAGACAGAGAAAATAAGGCATTTAAATCATGACGAGATTAAGAAGAACAATGTTATTTGTACCAGTAAACAACACCAGCATGGTTGTAAATGCCGGTATCTATCCTGTTGATAGTTTGATGTTTGACCTTGAAGATTCAGTATCTTTAGATCAAAAAGATAATGCACGTTTTGTACTCCATGAAGCACTGAAGACAATCAATTACCAGAATAAGGAATTGATTGTTAGAATCAATTCGCTTTCAAATGGAATGGGACAGACTGATTTAGATTATTTAATTCCTCTTGGAAAAGTAGCAATCAGACTTCCGAAAACAGATAGCTCTCAAGATATAATTGACTGTGAGAGCTATATTGAGAAGATTGAGAAGAGATGTGGGATGAAAGTTGGAACAACCAAAATGATGGCGGCAATCGAATCTGCTAATGGTGTTTTGAATGCCTACAGTATCGCTCATGCCTCCAAACGTCTCATTGGTATAGCTCTTGGTGCAGAGGATTTGGTTACAGATTTGCATACACGAAGAAGTCCTGGAGGGCTTGAATTGAGCTTTGCAAGGTCAATGATTTTGATGGCAGCAAGAAGTGCAGGTATCTCTGCAATTGATACTGTTTTCTCTGATCTAAATGATATGGAAGGATTCCGCTCTGAAGTTGAAATGATCAAACAACTTGGTTTTGATGGAAAGAGCATCATAAATCCAAGACAGATTGAAACAATTGTTGAGATCTTCTCTCCAACAGAAAAAGAGATAATTGCTGCACTTGAAATTGTTGATGTTATGAAAGAAGCAGCAAAGATGGGGAAGGGCGTTGTCTCTCTGCATGGCAAGATGGTTGACAAACCAATCATAGAAAGAGCCAAGAGAGTTCTTGAAACAGCAAAGGTAACTGGCCAGTTAGCTAGAATCGAGGATGAATATTATGAATAAGATAAAGAATTTCGAAGCATTTAATCCTGATAATATTGAGAACAAGATAGAGTCCTACATCACTCATAGAATTGAAAACAACAAGATTGTTGGAAGCCTTGAAGAGGCAATCAAAAAATCTGGACTGAAAGATGGAATGACAATTTCATTTCACCATCACTTCAGAAATGGGGATCATATAATAAACAATGTTTTAAAAACCCTAGACAGGATGGGATACAAAGATCTCTATCTTGCATCAAGTTCTTTGAATGTCTGTCATGAACCTCTCATTGAATACATAAATTCTGGGGTCATAACGCAAATAGATACCTCAGGACTTCGAGGTCCTCTTGCTGATGCAATCTCTCACGGTATCATGGAAAATCCTGTTATATTTCGCTCTCATGGAGGACGTGCAGCAGCTATTGAAAGTGGTGAGCTGAAGATTGATGTGGCTTTTTTAGGAGCTCCTTCCTGTGATCCTTTGGGAAATGCAAATGGTTATTCCAGAGATGACGAGAGAGCAAATGATGTCATCTGCGGTTCTCTTGGCTATGCAAAAATTGATGCGGAGTTTGCCAAGAAAACAATAATTCTGACAAACCACATTGTTCCATATCCCAACATTCCTTTTGGTATTCCAGAGTCACAAGTTGATTATATTGTAGAGGTATCTGATATTGGAGATCCAGGTGGCATCATGAGTGGTGCGACAAGGTTCACAACCAATCCAAAGGAGCTCTTGATAGCTCTCAGTGCTTCAAAGGTAATAACAAACAGTGGTCTGTTCAGAGATGGTTTCTCAATTCAGTTTGGCTCCGGTGGTGCATCTCTAGCTGTAGCTCAGTTTCTTCGTCAGCCTATGATTGATAGAAACTACAGGGCTCGATTTGCTTTAGGTGGCATATCGGGATCAATTGTAGACCTTCATGAAGAGGGCCTTATTGAAAAGCTTCTTGATGTTCAGAGTTTTGATTTAAAAGCAGCTAATTCTTTGAAAAACAACAGGTTCCATCAGCAGATATCATCTACATATTATGCCTCTCCCATGAATTTAGGAGCAGCTGTGAATCAACTTGATATTGTTGTTCTATCTGCATTGGAAGTTGATGTCAATTTCAATGTAAATGTGCTCACAGGAGCAGATGGAATCATAAGAGGTGCAATTGGTGGTCACCAAGATACAGCAGCTGGTGCAAGATTGGCGATAGTTGTTGTGCCTTTACTCAGAGGAAGAATTCCTTGTGTAGTTGAGAAGGTAAATACTGTTGTCACTCCTGGAAAGTGCGTTGATGTTCTTGTAACAGATTATGGAATTGCTGTTAATCCAGCCCGCAAGAAGATCATAAAAACAATGAAGGAAAATCATATCAAATTGATTGATATAAAGGAACTTCAAAATATTGCAATCACAATGACAGGAAAACCGAAAGCTATTGAATATAAAGAAAAAGTAGTCGGGGTTGTTACCTATCGTGACGGCTCTTTGATTGATGAGATTCATCAGGTTGCTGATTGATAAATATGAGGTTGCTCGTCGAGCAACCTTAAAATTTCTAAAGGTACTTTGTTGGAGTGTTTATGTTTGAAGATAGTTTGCAGTTTATTGAAGGCTCACCATTGAAGGGGAGAAATCTCAAAAAGTTGAAGAGCTTTCTATCTAAAATGAATTTAGATTACAATGAATCAATTGATTATACAGTATTGCTCTTGCTCTCAGATGAGATAGTAGCAACAGGTTCACTATCTGCAAATATCCTTGTAGATTTTGCCATTGATGATAAAATGCAGGGGGAGAACCTGAGTGTGAAACTCATCACAAAACTTATATACAGAGCAAATGAGAGAGGACTTAGAGAGCTTTACATATTCACCAAACCATCGAATGTTAAATTTTTCAAGCCATCTGGTTTCAAGGAAATTATGAAGAGTGATGATGTAGCTCTTCTATGCACAGATCAAGATGTAATATCAAAATACATTGAAAGCATAAAGCAGAAAATTCCATTGATGGATGATGGAGTTACAGCTGCAATTGTAATGAAAGCCGATCCATTTACAATGGGACATAGATACCTTGTTGATATGGCTTCAAAGAACTGTGATAGACTACTTCTATTTGTGGTGCAGGAGGGGGATACCTTCTTCAAATATCAAAAACGATACTCTATGATTTCACAAGGTGTAGCAGATTTACATAATGTATATATTTTTGGGACATCATCTTTGATGGTATCACCACTTACATTTCCTTCATACTTCTATAAAGGAAAGAGTGAGATAGAGAAGGCCAAGTTAAATATAAATCTTGATTTGAAGATCTTCTACAGTGAGATAGCAAGTAAACTGAACATCACCAAACGCTTCATTGGAACAGAGCCTTACAGTGAGATAACAGCTCTATACAATCAGATGATGAAGCAGATACTTCCCTCTCACGGGATTGAAGTGGTTGAGATTGAACGAGTTAAATCAGAAGATAGATTCATAAGTGCAACAGATGTAAGAGAGGCCTTTTTGAATAAAAATTTTGATGAGTTGAAAAAAATTGTACCCAGCACAACATTCGAAGAACTAAAAAAAATGGAAATCAAATGCAAGAGATAACAATAATTGAAATGCTTGAAGCAAGAGATAGACGAGCTCAAAAGCAGAAAGAGCTCATAGAAAAATTCAAACTACCTGTTGTAAGTTTTACATTGAATCTTGCAGGAAATAAAAAGAGATCTCAGATCTTTGATTTCATATTCAATGAAGCTCTGCATTCAATAGAGAGCTCACTTGGTGATAGCATCAGATGCAGCGAGGTCCTGATTGAGAGGACAGGAAATGCTGCATTTTGGTCAGTTGATGAAGATATAAAATCATTGAAGCTTGAGATGATATCTTTGGAATCTAAGAATAAAATATCTCGCCTTTATGATATCGACGTGATTGGATCTGATGGTATTCCAATAAGTCGATCTGACGTTAATCTACCACCAAGGCTGTGTCTGGTCTGCAATGCAGCTCCTTACCTAGAGTGCAGAAGAAACAGAAGGCATACAATAGAGGATGCAGTTAATAAAATAAATGAAATCTCAATAGATTATATATCCTCCAAACTTTCAATGATTGCTGCATTCTCCCTTGAATGTGAGCTGTCTACCACACCAAAACCAGGTCTTGTTGATAGATGCAATTCAGGCTCTCACAGTGATATGGATTATTCGCTTTTTAAAAAAAGTATCCTCTCCATCATCCCTTTTCTAAAGCTTGAGTTCCAAAGTGCTTTTGAGATTGAGAACAAAATGGAACTGTTCAAGTCAATGAAAAGAATTGGAATTGAGGCAGAGCGTGCTATGTATGAAGCAACCCGTGGAATAAACACTCACAGAGGTGCTTTCTTCTCACTGTCTGCAGTAGGATGTGCTATCTGTTACAGCTTGAATGGTGAAGAGAGAGTCTGTGTTGAAGATATCAAAAGTTTTGTATCTGAATTTGGTCGATGGGCATATTCAAACAACAGAGATAGGACCTCTCATGGAGCTGAGGCCAGAGAGAGAAATTTCAATTATGGCATATATAATGAAATCATCAATTCATATCCATCTGTTTTTGAACTCTGCAAGAAATATCATTCAGATTTCTGCGATAAAGAGATTCTAAATGAGCTTCATGAGCTATTTGATGACTATCATTTTGATGAATCCATGTTTGAAAAACATATCGAGAGCATCTCTTTGAAGATTCTATGCACACTTCTTTCTGAGGTGAATGATTCAAACATTGTGTACCGTGGAGGAGAGGGTGATCTTGAGCTGATTCATAAAAGATTCAAGAAAATTGATGAGAGTGATTGTTCAATCAAAGACCTGAAGAGATTGATGAAGAAGGAAGATGCATTTTTCATATCAAAGCACCTGAGTCCTGGAGGAACAGCTGATTTACTTGCATTGAATCTGTTTGTTATGACCTTGAAAGCAATTGCAGTCTTGAAATAAAAATACACAATAAAGAGGAATATTGTTGACGTAGGTTTGAAAGCTTAATATCCTTTCATCATGAATGATGAAGAAGAACTTAAGTTAGACGAGCATGGTCGCCCATTGAAAATGGCTGAAAAGCTGGGTGAGCAAGTAAGTGATGACGATATAAAAAATGTGGAGGAGAAATTACCTTCCATGAACAGAGGTCCCATTGCAAAAATATGGGATAAAGTTATTGATATTTACAATGCATTTAAAAGTGATGAGACGCCCAATTACATGAAAGTTCTGCTCATAGGCTCTCTTGTCTATTTGGTGCTTCCATCTGATGTTATTCCTGATCTATTGCCAGGAGTTGGTTTTTTAGATGATGTTGGAGTACTTACCTTCATTTGGAAAAAACTTAAGAAGCTATCAAAAGTTTCAGAGGTAATTGAAGTGAATCATAAAACTCAGTCGATAACAGAAAAAGTTCAAGATAAAATAAAGCAGGGGTATGAGAAAGCTTTTCAACTGGCGAGCGTTCAGCTTGAGAAAATAATAAAAACTAAAGCTAGAAGTACTGTTTATAACAGCTTGGTCTCTCTTGGTCTATTTGTTGTAGCCATCCTCATGATTTCCAATAAATCAACAACATCTGTTTTATTGGCATCAATTCTTATATGGTATCTTCTTATAAGATCCACTGTTAGATTCATAAGAGTTCTTCCAGTTTCTTTGAGATTCATTAAGGTGTGGTGGATGAACAAAAATCTTGATGTGGCAATTAGTGCCTATCTCAAACAAACATATACATTTATTGATAAACTTGAAGAGATGAAAAATAAGATAAGAGTTTTGGATGATGTTCCAGATTTGGAGATAATAGTCAAAATGCAGAGAAAGTCACTGATGAAGACCATTGTTGCAGTCATTCTGACAGTAGCACTGCTTCTCATTCTCTTCTTTGTTATGAGGCATTACCTTCTGTTTAAAACATCCTATACATATTGGTCTATTTTAGCCATTCCATTCAAGAATATTCAATCGTTGATTGCAGGATGATAATATAGTGAATTTTGGAAAGAAAGCATCGAATTATATAAAAAAACAAACTGAACGAGTTCTTGGAGTTACTAAATTGAATCAAGAAACAGGGGACAATGGAGACTTAGATACAGAGGTAGAAGTTGAATTGATTGAGAATGAGGATAAATCAAAAAAGTCCTTATCAAAATTGAACGACATTCATTCTCGTGATATCTTTGAAACAAAGATACGCAATATCAAAAATACCAAACGTGAGCAGCAGATGAACCTTCGTCTTGATGAAGTTGAAAGACGCCTTTATAGAGCAGAAAATGATATTAAGGATGATGAAGAGAACATCATAAAGAACACTGAAAACATTGAACTTCTTGATCACCGAACTGAAGCCTGTGAAACAAGAATCAGGGTTGTTGAAGATAGAATTACTAATGTTGAAAAAGATATCAAATATCTAAACAAACGACAGAGCAAGATTAATGTATCATTAAAAAAAGAGGCATACTCATCTCTATATCTTGCAGTCAAAAAAGATCTGGAACTCAGACTTCATTATAGAAATAAAAAGGTAGAGCAAAAATGTTTTTACTCTCTTTCCTTCTTCATATTTTCAATGGTTTTCATTTATTTTCAGAGTGAACTTTCAATGATGATAGGCTCAATATTTCTTGTACTGACAGTGCTTGTGGTATTTGGAGCAATCATTAATAATTTCAAAACATTTGTTGGATTTTTGAAACGCAGACGAAAAACAAAGAGTGTTGATCTGGCATTGCTTGATATAATAAAAAGTAAATCAGACTTATATGATGTCCTGCATCAAAAAAAGGCTGAAATAGATAGAGCTGATGATATATTAGACTTTGATGAATTCTTGAGAATGGACAAAATCTCACTTAAAAAGTGTTTGGTCAATGTGATCATAACCTCAGTGGTTCTGATAGTATTTTTCATATTTTTAAATAGATTCCTGTATTTGAATACTGCCTTCAATTTCTTTGAGATAATCACTTATCCATTCACTATATTTGCAAAGGTCATGGCAATTTAGGAATTGCAGATAAAGTTGAATCGAGTTTGCTGTATTTAAGCGGGTCTTTATTCATAAATTAATCATATTGTTTTATATATTGCTTCAAATTGAAGTTTAAAAAGTTGTAAAACTACCAATATTCTTCTACTATGAAATAAAAGGGAAGGTTGTAAATGAAAAAAAAGCTAATACTTACATTCTTAATATTACTTTATTGCACTTCAATATTTGCAAACCAAAGAGTAAATGTAGGATGGTTCCTATCTCCTGGAATTCATGAAGGAACTTCTGAAGACTCAGTAAGTGGTTATGATTATGAATACCTTCAAAAAATACAATCATATACCAATTGGGATCTGCACTATATTTTTGGTAGCTTCCCTGAATGTGAGCAGATGCTCCTTGATGGTGAGGTAGATATCATTGGGTATATTGGAAAGACTGAGGAGAGAATTAGAAATTTCAATTTTGCTAATTTACCTTCTGGTACAGTCAATATGTATCTCATCTGTGATAAAGATAATGATAAATTGAGCTTTGTTGATTTTGATACATTTGATGGAATCACCATTGCCAATGTTTCATCTTCCTATAGAGAGCAACTTTTAGAGGATCTCTCAAACAATTATGGTTTCAACTATACAATAAAGAATTACGATACCATTGAAGAGTTATTTGAAGCTGTAGCAGATGGAGAGTGTGATGCAGCCTTAGTTTCTGATATAAGTGAGAGTCTTGGAGATAACTTTAAAATTATTTATAAGTCAAAGACTGATAACTTTTACTTTGCTGTTAACAAAGATAACTCTGTTCTATTGAATGAATTGAATAATGCTCTGCAACAAATTTCTATAAACAATATCGATTATAATGAAGAACTAGCTGATAAATATTTTGTAAAATTGAATGATATTCTTAATGTATCTTATTCTGAAAAAGATCTGGAATATCTTAACACCAATCCTGAAATCAAGGTAATTGTCTCTGAAAACTTCAGTCCATATTCATATATAGACCCAGATACTGATGAGTTCTCTGGTATAATCATTGATTACTTCAATTTGATAGGAAGTAAAACTGGAATTTCTTTTGACTTCATCACAAGCTCTAAATACAGATCTCAAGAGGATGCTCTTGCACAAGGTGCAGGCGATATTATAGCAATGGAAAGTGATGATTTTGATAGAGCAGAAGACAACAATTACAAACTCACACACTCATATATTTCAGATCCAATTGGCTTCATAAAGAAATTCAACAATCAAAATCCTGTGAAGACAATTGCAACAGTGAGAGGTACATATCTTCCAGATAGATTCTTTAAAGATTATGAAATAGAATATTTTGATACTTTACAAGAAGTATTGAAACAAGTTGTGAACGATAAAGTTGATGCTGGATATATCTATGAATTGGCTTTTGAAATGGTTGAACAGCTTCCTATTTACAAGAACTTGAGAATGACTGCAACAGAAAATTTTAATATGAACATGGCTGTTGGAAACAGTGCCGATGGCGCATTGTACAGTATCTTGGAAAAGGCTATTGTCAACATCAGTGACTCTGAATTAAGTGATATTGAATATAAAAATCTTGCAAAACGTCAATATCCAAGCTCCCTTGATTCCTTGAAGGATAACTGGGCCATCATGGTCTTATTCGTATTTTTGATTTTCACTCTTTCTGTTGTTATAGTGATTTTAACAAAAAATAACAGACTTAAATTAAAACACAATGATGAATTGCAGAAAGCTTTGGCAAAGGCTAAAGAATCAGATGAATCAAAGTCTCTATTCCTTCTTTCTATGAGTCATGATCTAAGAACTCCAATGAACTCCATTGTTGGAAACAGTGATCTTGCTCTCAGAGACCTAGATAATAAAGACAATGTGAAATCAAGTCTTCTTGATATAAAGGCATCTTCAGGATTGCTTTCAAATATTATTGATGAGCTTCTTGATTTAAGCAGTCTTGAACAGTATGAAATTCCTCTTAAGAATGAAGCTTTTGATATCTCTAAGTTAGTTGAAGGCTTGATGGAACGAACAAAACTTGTTGCAAAACAGAAAAATCTCACAAGTTCCTATGATATAAAAACTGATCATGATATCGTAATTGGGGATCCAAAAAGATTGCTCAGAGTTTTTGAAAATATAGTCAACAACTCTGTTATCTACAGTGAGAAAGGAAACATAAATTTATCAATGGTTGAAAATAACATTGATGAATTCAATTCAGAATATAAAGTTGTCATCTCTGATACCGGAATTGGTATGAGTAAAGAGCAGTTGGATAGAATTTTTGAGAAGTTCTATTCTGTGAAAACCACGAAGACATACAAAACTGGTGGACTTGGAATTGGCCTCAATATTGCTAAAGGCATTCTTGATAAAATGAATGCTTCTGTTGAGATAGAAAGTGAATTGGGCAGTGGAACAGTATTTACTTGCAAGATCCCTTTGAAGATTGTCAATTCAGAAGGTAAGAAAGAGAAAAAGGAAGAGATCTTTCTTGATCTATCTGATAAGAAGCTTCTTCTTGTAGAGGATATAGAGATCAATGTCAAAATAATGGTCAAGATGCTTTCAAAAACATCAATAAATGTTGTTGTGGCACATAATGGAAAAGAAGCTCTGGAAATGTTTAAAGCAGATGATAGTTTTGATATCATATTCATGGATCTTCAGATGCCAGTCATGGATGGCTACGAAGCAACAAGACAGATAAGAGCTATAGATTCTGATAAAGCAAAGAGCGTTCCAATAATTGCTGTATCTGCCAATGCCTTTGATAAAGATATAATACGGGCCTTGAATGCCGGTGTTAATGAACATTTTGCAAAGCCAATCGGTCTTGATCGAATGTTGGAGCTGTTGAAGAGATATTTTTAATTGGCTTAATTAGAAATAAGTTAAATTTACAAACACTTATTGGACTCTTCAAAGAAGAGTCCAATAATATTTCAGTTCAATCTCTGCAGTCTTTTTTCAATAAAAGATTGTGATATCTTCTCCTGCTCAATTCTTGAACTGCATCCATTTATTCTGTGGTCTCTTATATAATTCAATGCTTCAATTTCGTCTTCAACGAGCATCTGAATCTCACCAGGATAAGATTCGCCTTCAATTAAATTTGACTCATACTCTTTGATTGTTTCCATATCCATGCAGAATGATCTCACATCATTATATAGCTCTCGAAATTTGGAAAGAATGGCAAAGCCATGCTCATCAATATCACCAAAATAATAAACTTGAGAAGATCTAAGAAATGAAATATTTTTGAGTATAAGAATTCCAAACCCTCCACAGTAGATAGCCAATTCTTTATCTTCAAGAGGGAATGTGTAAAAGGTCGTTTTGTTCTCAAGAATGAATATCCTATCGAATTGTCCTTCCAATGCAGTCAGACTTGATGGCTCAACGCTCAAAATTGGGCACCTGAAGCTACTTTGGGATGTCTTTACAATGAAGGAGTCGCCGCTTCTTAAAGAAACCGTGTATTCAGGATTTACAAGACCAAGTTGCTGCCATTTATCAGCAGATTTATCTATGTCTCTAAAATAACCTATGAAAGTTTTAAAAGCAGTGAGGTTCTTCTCTAAAAACTTTGTATCACATCTCACGGGAATCTCTCGAGGATACATCATTGATGATGGATTTGATACAAGGAAATCTGAAAGCTCGATAAAATTATCTATAAAAGTTGAATCGCTTTTGAAAAGAGATTTCTTGTTCTTTAAAAGATATCTATCAACAGTTTCACTATCAAAATGAGATCTGAATTTGTGTATGGTATTTTTAAATTCAGAACCTTCCTGTTTCTTTCCAAGGAGATACAGAAAGTCGTCTTCACTGTCAATTATGATCTGTTTGATTTTCGTTGAACTTTTTGTGTTTGGCATCTCATCTTTATTGGTAATTATGCGGTAGCCCTTACCAATCATATTCTTGCTCTTCTTGCCAAGCTCTTTATAGAGATCTGCATCAGAGAGGAAATCTCCTGATTCTTTTTTGTCGCAAGGAATGTTGAAGGGAAAGATTTCTTTCCCTTCAATTATAGATGTGAGATATTGATTCTCTTTATTTTTTACTTTCTGGATTATTTCTTGATAAGAAATCATGGTTTTCATCCTTCTTTAAGTTACGTACAAAAGAATGTTTGGAATCTTCACAGATTGTCACTTGAATGCTCTCAATATAAGGTTCCACCAAATTAACTTTATCCATAGGTGTTACAACCATCAACTGAAGATCCATTGCCTTGAAAAGATTCATAGCATATTTTGAGTTGTTGTCATCACTCTTACTGAAAGCCTCATCAACTATAACGAATCTGAATGCTTTGGATTGGTTTGAAGCATTGAATACATCAAACTGATGTGCAATAGCTGCAGCCAAAATTGTATAAGCTAGCTTTGCCTTCTGACCACCTGAAATGCCAGCGCTATCAGCATAGAATCTGTACTGCTCGTCTGTTTCAACAACGTATTCTTCTACAGCATAATTGTGCCAACGTCTTACATCCAGTACTTTACTTGAATAGACCTCATTACTTCTCAATTTATCAATCAATGTCTCAACCGCATTCATGAATCTTGAATTTGCTTCCTCCTCCTCTTTCTTACCGAGGACAGAGATACCAGCATCTGGTTGAGCATTCAAAAGAAGACGCTTGAACTGTTTGATATCTGAATCTTTTACATTCTCAAGAGTCAGACGAATCTTTGTTGCAGGATCTTTCTGATATTCAAGAGCACTCAAACTTTCATTCAATTCATTGATGTTTGATTTGATGTTCTTGTCCCATCTATTCAAGCTTGTATTCAACGATACAAGGTCATTTTTCATCTGGCGAGTTTGAAGATTTGCAAATTCAGCCTTGAATTTAGGAAGAGAATCATTCTCTAACTTTTCAAGTCTGGACTCATATACACTGAGGCTGTCTACATCGATGACCAAATCTTTTGTATCAGTTCCCCATGTTGGATATTTATTGTTGAGTTCTGCTCCAGGATTGACAAATTTTGACATTCCTTTTTCAAGAAGAGATCTCGATTTTGAAAGATTTGTTTCAATCTCTCTCAGTTCCATATTTATCTGCTGCTCAAGATTGCGATGAGTGTTTTCAATTTGGCTCAGCTGCTTGAAGTTCTTAGGAACTTCATAATCAATGACCATGTTAGATATTGGTTCAAAGAAAGTTGTAAGATCTCTGTCCAATATAACTGCATCGAACTGCTCTTTTTTCTTTCTATCAGCACTCAAAACACTCTCAGCTGCACCCAGCTTGCTCATTATTGAATCTCTTGTGCTTATTACCTCTTTCAATCTGTATCTCAGCTCATCTCTTTTAATTTGAAGTTCCTCAAGATCTCCTGTAGCTTCATTCAATTCCATAAGTTGAGAGTCTATGGTATCAATTTTATTTTCTTGAATTGATGTGTCGATATCATCAAAGCTGGAGCTATCTCTGATATCTTCCAATGCTTTCACCATATGGTTGAGATGCTTCTGCTGAGTGTAATTCTTTCTGATTTCATCTTCGATGTCAGAGAGAACTTTTTTAAGGTCACTTATGCTCTTCTTCAATCTGGCTTTCTTCTTACCAGTATCCCAACCAAGCACTCTGAAATCGCATTCATCGGATGTGACACCCTTGATAAGAGCTCTTTTGGTGTGAGCCATACCTTCACAAGAGAAGTTTCCAACGCTGTCAAAAAGAACATGCTGTTTTTCCTGGATTTCAAGGTGATAGTTTTCAGCTAGAAGCTTTGATAAAAACAGTCCATGCTCGAAACTTTCCTTGATCTCAATCATCATATCCAAGTATACAGGTCTCTGCTCTTCTTCAAACAATATCTCCTCATCATCAATTAAAAGAGACATCTGATCCTTGTCATCACCTTTGATGATTTTGGTCTCTCTTACATTTTCAATGACTTTGACTGCAATGCGCTGCTTCAAATTGTGCCCAAGAAGCCACTGTGAGACTTTCTCTAAATTATTTGGAAGAACAATCAATGTGAGGGCAAATGGATTTAAAATGGTTTCAATGCTTGTTGATAAATCCAGACAGCTCTCTTTGACCTGAATCAACTCACCAATATATTTGACATCCTCAGCATCAAGACCAACATCATTGCACATCTCATCTCTTAAATTTAAGTATTCAAGTGGAATGTTGCTCTCTCTGTTGGCAATTGCATCCAGCTGCTTTTCAAAGTTTTTTAGCTCACTGTCAATTGTTGATTTCTCAACATTCAGATCCAAACTGCTGTCATTCAAAGTTTCAATCTTGAATTGAATGTCTTCAATCTTTTCAACTGCAGTGCTTCTATTTGCTTTGAAAGATACCTCATCAGTTGGAAAGGGCAGTCCTGCAATCTCTGCTTTCTTTTTGTAGCTCTCTCGTTTTGGAATCTTGATATCCATCAAGTTCTTGATGGAGCTTCTCTCTCTTTTTAAGTTCTCTATCTGTCTGATTCTATCATCTGATGCAAGAGTTTCAGTGATCTGGTCAATCTGATTTGTTAGATCCTCTCTTTCAGAATCCAGTGTATCTTTTTGAATTTTCATCTCATCTATCTTGCTTGAGAAATATTCAATATCCTCATTTATGAATGC
>JBFHKM010000057.1:0-17123 GCA_041595335.1 Sphaerochaetaceae bacterium | reverse complement strand
GCAGAACTTTCATTTGCTTATGCTCCAGGTCTTATAAGTAACTCCTCAGATTTCTACAGTGCAAACTTAGATCTTCAATATGCTAAAACTCTATATACTTTAGAAGGAACAAGAGATGGCAGAAACTTACTTTCAGTGGTATTCATTGATAGATTTGAAACATCTTATACCGATGGTGATAAAGTGGCAACATCTTACCAAAGCAATGTTTCTTTAGGAAATAGAGTCAGAGGTTTTTCAACCTATTCTTACAATACAAATTTGAACTTTGTTAACAACATCGACATCAGAGTTGCAACATTTGAAATGACAGAATATCCACTGTTTGTATATCTTCCAAGATTTAACTTCTTCTTTGATACAGGTTATGCAATGGGTGATTATTTGAACAGCTCTGTTGCAATTGATTCATCTGATGCACTTTTGATGAGCACAGGTGTTCAAGCAACATTATCAATTTCTGATATAATTGATTTGGGATATCAAATAGCTTACCTGATCAAGGGTGATAATATTTCTGAAAATTCAAACATTGTTGGTTCTGTTACATTCTTCCTTCAGTATTAATAAAAATTTAAAATAAATATAATACTTTCCTGAATTTATTTTTGGGAGAGTATTTTTTTTACTGCGAATGCAATAAAAATGTGGTATCTTGTAATATAAGGGAATATATTAAGAGGTAAAAAATGGGCAAGATTATATCTTTATCTATCGAAGGATTCAAATCAATCAAGAAAATGGATTCTTTTGAATTGAATGATGTGAACATATTTATTGGAGCAAATGGTTCTGGTAAATCAAATTTATTTGAAATTTTTAATTTCATAAGAGCTGGTTTTGGAATTGCCTCTCCCTATTTAAGAAGTCCTAGCTTCAACAAATATGTAGAATATTATGGTGTGGCAAGTGATCTGCTTTATGCAGATGAGAATTCCTCATTCAATAAAATGGAAATAAAATTTGAATTTGAAAACAATCTCTCATATGAATTTATTCTCAAGAAATCTTTCAATGATCGCTTTTTAATTGATAAGGAGAGAATTATATCAGATTCTGGAACCTATAATTTTGATGATATCTCCAGAAATACAGTGGTACCTGCAATCTCTGATAGGCGAAACAGAGAGGGAGAGAGCAGTAAATACAATCAGATGATATTTGATGAGATATCTGATCTATCAGTCTATCATTTTTATGATGTCACAAGAAACTCTCCAATTTTTAAAAAGCAACTTGCTCTTGATTGTGAATATCTGAAAGGCGATGGATCCAATATTGCAAGTTTCCTTTTGAATTTAAGAAAAAATCATATTGAATCATATGCAAAGATTCTACAGGAAATAAGAAAAGTTGCTCCAAATATTGAAGACTTTGTTCTTCACGCTGATGAAATTGGTTATGTTGATCTGAAATGGAAGCAGAAGAACATCGAAGGTTCAATGAAGGCCAATACCTTATCAGATGGAACAATACGTTTCATATGTCTTGTAACAGCACTGCTTCAACCTTGTAAGGTAGATACCATAGTTATTGATGAGATTGAACTTGGAATAACTCCTTCTGCCATCTCCATATTGGTTGGACTGATTAAAGAGAGAGCAAAGAAAACTCAAATTCTGATTGCAACTCAATCTCTTGATATAGTCTCATATTTTGATAAAAACGATATTGTTATTACAACAAAGGAAGATGGAGAGTCAACATACAGACGAATGAATGATGCTGATTTTAAAAAATGGATGAAAAGTTATTCAAATCGATAGTTCCTCTTATTTGGATGTGGCAATTAAGTATTCGGCTCTGGAAATTTAGCATTTTTGTTGACAGAAAAATCAGTAAGTTTTAAATTTATCTAAATGAAAATAGGGGATAACTTTATGAATTTAGAAACAGACAGACTTATTCTTAGAGCTTGGAAGACATCTGATGCAGACCTACTATATGAATATGCTAAAGATGAGAGAATAGGTAACTGGTGTGGTTTTCCTGCACATAAAAGTGTTGAGGAGAGCCAAAACATAATTAAAAATGTTCTGATGTGTGATGAAAATTATGCAGTTGAATTGAAAGAAGAAAATAAATTTGTGGGGAATGTCAGTCTCAAACTAGGAAATAATGCCTCTTTAATTGAATCTGAAGATGAAGCAGAGATAGGTTATTGGGTTGCTGTCCCTTACTGGGGACGTGGCATCATACCTGAGGCAACATCTGTCTTGATAAGACACGCTTTTGAAGATTTGAAAATCAAGACGCTCTGGTGTGGTTATTATGATGGAAACAACAATTCCAAACGAGCTATGGAAAAATGTGGTTTTAAATTCCATCACATTATAAGAGATGCTGCTGTTAAATTGCTCAACACAACAAGAGATGAATATGTTTCAATTCTTACTTACGATATGTGGAAAGAAAATAACAGAAAAACTTGTTGATATATCTTCAAAAATTGAGTTTCAAGCTAAACAAACTCTTTAAATAATGTTATATAAAGGTATGTTATTTTATTTTGCTCCTTTAGAAGGAATTACCAATTATACCTACAGAAATACTTTCAATCGATACTACAGAAGTATTGATAAGTATTTCACGCCGTTTTTAAGTGTGAATGTTGCAGGATGCCTTGCAAATAAATCACAAAGAGATATTGCAGCTGAGAACAATGAAGGACTATCTTTGGTTCCCCAACTTCTTGTCAACAATTCAGATACATTCAATATGGCAGCTCACAAACTCAAAGATCAGGGATACAATGAGATAAATCTGAATCTAGGTTGTCCATCAGGAACAGTCACCAGCAAAGGAAGAGGCTCAGGTCAGCTGAAAGATACTGATAAACTAAAGACTTTCTTAGATGATATATTCAATTGCAGAGAGCTAGATATATCAATCAAAACTAGAATAGGTTTTACATCTGCAGATGAAATGGAAACATTGCTTCCTATCTTCAATGATTATCCTCTGAAAGAGCTCATTGTTCATCCAAGAGTTAGAGAGGATTATTACAGAGGTCCAATCAACATGGATGTTTTCAGTGATATTGTTAAAGATTCTAAAAATACTGTCTGCTACAATGGTGATCTATGCACAGCACAGCAGATAAGAGATTTTGAATCTAAATATCCAAGCATCGATCGAATTATGATAGGTCGTGGCCTGATTGCCTATCCAGGTTTGATAGAGGAATACAAAACAGGAAACAAGATGAAAATGGAGACTTTCAAAGAGTTTCATGATTCCATTTTTGAGCAGTATTCTGATATTTTATTTGGAGAGCGAAATATAATCTTCAAGATGAAAGATTATTGGAAGGTGTGGAAGTTGAACTTTCCTGAAAATGAGAAGGAAATTAAGAAAATCCAAAAAGCACAGAATCTAAAAGCTTACCACAGAGCAGTTGATTCTCTTTTGCATTGATCCATATCAAATTCTTTGTCATACACATAACAATCCACATGCAGGAGTGAACCTTGTAGGTGGATGTTATTTTTTCATACCAATCAGTGGGTATATAATAACTTTGTGAACATTGTAATTTAGTTATCATCAGTAACCAACTTCATCTCTTCATATTTCATGAATTACTTCGTAATTGACTCAAATTGAGGAATAAATGTATAAAAACTGTTAATAAATGTTAACATATTGCAGATTATATTTACTTATAATAAATAAGATGCTACCTTAAAATATCATTGAATTTTAAGGAGAGAAAGATTTATGAAGAAAGTAACTTTATTGATGGTTCTTTTGATGAGTACCACAGCACTGTTTGCTCAGGGATTGACTGAAATGCCTGAAGCTAAAACAATTACAGTTTTGGCTACAACCGATGTTCATTCCGATATTTGGGGCTTTTCATATGAAAACGACACAGAAACAACAAATACCGGTTTGGCAAGAGCTTATACATACATCAAGAGTGTGAGAGCTGAGAATCCAGGAAATGTTGTATTGGTAGATAATGGCGATACAATACAGGGAAACATTTTAACTGATGATATCTACAACAAAAAAGATGGTCCACATCCTGTAATACAGACAATGAACTACATGGGTTATGATTCAATGACTCTTGGTAACCATGAATACAATTTTGGAATTGACTTGATAAACAGAATCATAGCTCAAGCTAATTTCCCTATTCTTGCTGCCAATGTTCAATATGTTGATGGAACCCCTCTAGCTAATGCCTATACAATCATTGAAAGAAATGGAACAAGAATTGGTATCATTGGTATAACAAATCCAAATGCTCCAACTTGGGACGGCGAGAAAGTTGATGCATTGAAGTTTGAAAGTGGTGCTGATACAGCAAGAGCAGTTGTTGATGAAATCAAAGACAAATGTGACGTATTGATCTGTGTTGCTCACCTAGGTGAGACAGCAGAGTTTGACCAAGATTTTGAAGGCGATGCTGGTGCAAAGATTGCAAAAGAATGCCCAGAATTAGATGTATTGATGTTGGGACACTTCCACAGTGATGTACAGACAGAGGTCAACGGAGTCAAGATTCTTGAATGTAAAAAGAATGCAAGAACTGTTGCAAGATTTGATATCAGCCTAAATTCAAGTAATGAAGTCACTGGAGTTGAAACAACTCTTGTTGATATGGCTAATTATGAACCTTCTGAAGAGATCAGAGGTCTTGCTGTAGTAAAAGAAGCTCATCAAGCAACCCGTGATTTCATCAAAGGTGGCGTGAAAGATGAGAATGGTGAGGTTCAAAGTGTGGCATTGGGTGTTGCAAGTGAGACCTTCCAACCTGAAAATGAGATGAAAGGACTACCAGAAGGTAAGCTTAGAGACACTGCTGTTATTGATTTGATCAATAAAGTTGAGTTGATGAACAGTGATGCTGATGTAGTAACTGCTGCTTTATTCAAAGATACAAGTGATCTACCTAAAGGTGATTTGAACTATGGTAACATCTTTGATATCTACAAGTTCGACAACACATTGTATACTGTTGAGATCACAGGTGCAGAGCTGAAGAACTACATGGAATGGGCTGTAAGAGGTCTGAATACTTTCCACGAAGGAGATTTAAATATCTCTTTTGATGAAGAATATCCAGGATATCTTTATGATATGTTCAGTGGTGTTGATTATGAAGTCAATGTTTCAAAACCAATTGGAAGTAGAATAGAGAATGTCACATTCAAAGGTAAACCTTTAGATCCAAATCAAAAGTTGACTTTGGGTGTTAATAACTACAGATACTCAGGATTGAAAGCTGCAAACATCATCTCTGGAAAGAGAAATTGGGAGAGCTCAAATTCTATCAGAGATATGATTGTAAGTTATTTAGAAGAAGAGAAAGTTATCTCTCCTGAAGTAGATAATAACTGGAAATTGACAGGCTACAGCTGGGATGAAGATCTAAGAGCCAAAGCTTGTGAATTGGTAAACAACGGAACTTTACCAACTCCTTATAACAAGAGTTTGACAGCAGCTGATTTAATTCAGTAAGTTTTAATCAAACAGTCCCTCATGTATTCAATTGAGTATGTGGGGGATTTTTATGTCTTGGTGACTAATAAACTATTTCATAATGAGTATGAGGACCATTGAATATTTTCTTCATCAGTCCTTTTTTTATTAAATCATTGATAGCTCTATTAGAGGTGTCTTGGCTACAACTACAGATATTGTACCATTTATCATTTCGCCAGATATACTCATTCATATTCTACATTATAGTTTTTGACATAAAGATAACTTGATTCTACCTCCGCATTATCTGTATGTATATGCGGAGATAACTTGTTTCTACCTCCGCATGATTGTTTTTATAAGTTGGATATCTTACTGAAGATCATAACGTCATTTTTCTTGATTAAGTAGGTAGAATTGTTGATGAACTTCTGTATAATGATAAGAAAAAGAAAAGAGGTCATCTTATGTTAGAAAAATGGGGACTTGAGAAATTTCATAGTGCATATCCTTTAATTGCCCAGCAATTTGTTGATGATTATGATTTGAATGAAGGTCTTGCTATAGATATTGGATCAGGTTATGGAGCAATGGGAATAGAATTGGCCAGAATTACAGATATGGATATTATCTTTGTTGATATCGACAGTGATATGTTAGCTCAATCTCAAAAGCATTTTGAAGAGCTGCCGCTGAACAATAAAGCATCATATATAAACTGCGATGCAATAGATCTTCCTTTTAAAGATAACATAGCAGACTTCATTGTAAGTCGTGGATCTTTCTGGTTCTGGGATGACAAACCAAAAGGACTCAATGAAATATACAGAGTGTTGAAACCTGGTGGTGTTGCATATGTGGGAGTTGGCCTTGGTAGGTATTTACCCAAAACTGCACGAGATAGAATTCAAAGAGAGCTGAGTGAGCACATAAAGAGGGCAGGTTATTATAGACCTGATGTTGATGTATTCACTGAGATAGTTGAAGGTGCAAGACTTCCTGATTACAAGATAATCAGTGAGGGAGTTAATGGCTGTCATTGGGTGGAGATCAGAAAATAATTCAAATAAAAAGAGTGCATCTTATGTTGAAGAATGCACTCTTTCTTTCAAATACCTCTAACCTGTTATCTCTTCCATCTATCTAAAAAGACCTCAACCGAGCGATTCATCTCTTTCATAAATTCTGTTGAGTACTTTCTTGTGTAGAAAGAATCTGCAAGAGTTGCACCTTCATAAGGCAATCTGTTTGTCTTCTGTAGACGTTCCAGTGGTTTTTTCCAACCCTCATCAAGCTCATCTTTTGTGAAGCTTTTATATTCATCATCCATAAATACCAAATCCTCACTGCATCTATCAAGAAGGTTGACCTTAGCATTTGATTTATTGTATCCCATTATAAGCATGCAAGCTGGAGCAGCCTGTGGTGGTAAATTCAAAAGCTTTTGAATCTTTTCATAGTTCTCAATGATGTCTCCGATATAACATGAGCCTATTCCAAGAGAATCAGCTGCTACAACACCACTTTGTGCGGCAATGACTGCATCTTGCATTGCAAGATGGAAATCACCAACACCTGGTTTTCTGAAAGGAACACCACTCTTCTCATCTGATTTACAATATTTGATGTAATCCATCCATTTCTGCATATCCGCTAGAAAAACCAAAACAAGAGGAGCTGTAGCAATCATTGGTTGATTATCACATAAAACTGCCAACTCATCTTTCTTCAATTGATCTTTGACGTTGATCACAGAGTAGAAAGTCATATTGCCACCAGTTGGTGCTCTCATAATAGCTTTTTTGATTGATTTAAAATCTTCTTCACTGATATCTCTTTTATCGAAACTGCGAACAGTTCTTCTGTTCAATAATTGGTTCAATACTTCGTTCATATAACTCTCCTTCAATGTTGTTCAATTCTAGCATAGAAAGCTGTTTGTAACAATTAAAGCAGAAGATGGCTAAATTGGAGAGTTCTGTTGCGATCAAATTTATTAACATAATACGTATTTTATTATCAAGTATACCAAGATGTTATGTTTAATTGAGCTAAATATCGATATTAATGACAAATATGATATTTGCATGAGTATAGAAATAAGATAACATATAACAAAAGATTTCTATTTGGAGGAAATTATATGAATAAAAAAATTTCAATTGTAGCAGCAGTTGCTCTCTCATTGGTATTGATGGGATGCTCAACAACAAAACAGACACAGGTAAAAGATTATGAATATACAGAATCTGTTATATCCATAAGCAATGGTGTGTATGATATTCCTGCAACTTTGGTTATGCCAATTGCAGATATGGATGTACCTCTTGTAATTATGTTACACGGAACAGGCAGCAGCAGAGATGAAGCAGGTGATGGTTATAAACTATTGGCACCAGAGCTAGCTAAAAAAGGTATTGCAAGCATCAGATACGACTTCCCTGGATCTGGCGATAGCACAGTGAGTTACTTGTTGTATTGCAACACTGAAGCAAGTGAGAATACTTTAACAGTAGCAGATTATGCTGCAAATCTTGATGGAGTTGATTCAACTAAATTGGGAGTTCTTGGTTGGTCACAGGGTGGAACAGATGCTCTATTGGTTGCAGGAGAATCAAACAGATTCAAGAGTGTAGCAACATGGGCTGGAGCATTGGAATTATCTGATATGGTAACACCAGAGATGAGAGCTGAAGCTTTGGCAACAGGTCAAACAATGATGGAATTCGGATGGAGAGATGCTCTTCCTTTGAGTCAGAAATGGATTGATGAATCTGATAACATGGATGTTCTTGCAGAAGTTGCTAACATAACAGCTCCAATTGGATCTTTCCACGGCAGTGAAGATGAGGATGTTCCTTACAGCGACAGCACACAAGTTCAAGCTGCATCAACAAATCCAAACAGTGAGTTGATAACAATTGAAGGCACTGGCCATACATATGGTATCTTCAGTGGAGATATGAGCAAGTTCAATGAATTGACAGCTAAAACAGTTGATTGGTTTGTAAGAACTCTCTAGTCTAAAAGGCAAAAAAAGGCCTCTCTTATACAGCACGGCAATAACTGCTTGTGATTTTATAAGAAGAGGCTTTTTCTTTCTTTAATTTCATAAGAGACCAAATGATGAATTATATATTCATTTTTTTTGTCTATAATTTTATTAGAAGCCAATAATTTATGACAATAGCAATGCCTAGCTATTCAAAAATACAAACTCACGCATTATACTGCAGACCCACATCTTAATGTTTATTTACTGAGGAGAGTAAAATTCTATTATGAAAAAGATATTTATATCACTTATATTCACAGTTCTATTCACAACTATTTTTCTCTCCTGTGAGGAAAATATAGTTACCGATGCTACAGATGGAGATTTTGTTTATTCTACAGTCAACAACCAAATATACATAACAGACTATGTTGGAACAGATGGTGAAGTGACAATTCCTTTGCAAATTGATTCAAAAGATGTCTACTGCATTGATGCTGGTGCTTTTAAAAATTGCACCACAATAACATCCATTTTGATACAGGAATCTGTATCAATAATAGGCGATGAAGCATTTTATGGTTGCACCTCTCTTTCTTCTGTAAGTCTACCTCAATCTATAACCTCTATTGGAGAGAGTGCATTCTCAGGTTGCTCATCTCTATTATCTGTTGATGATTTTGGAAGTCTTACAGAAATTGAAGCCAATGCTTTTTATAATTGTACAAGTTTGAGTTCCATTGTGCTTCCTTGTTCTTTGAATAGGATTGGTGAGAGTGCATTTGAGAACACTGCTCTCACTTCGGTTGCCATTCCCTGTGCTGTTGTAAGTATTTCTGATAGGGCTTTCTGGGTTGGAAGTTCTTTGACATCAGTTACCTCCAATCCTGTGGTACCTCCTGTACTTGGAGGAGAAAATGTATTTTATAATGAGTCGGGTACTACTTCTCTCTCTGAAATTGAAGTTCCTGAAGATAGTTTGCAATCATATAAAGAATCTGATTATTGGGATGAATATGAAGATCTTATGCCGGCCATATCCTAATAAAACTTCATCTGAACTCTAACTTCTATTATAATCATAACTGTTTATGAACTTTGTGAAGTCATCAAGAGAAAGTGGTTTTGAATAAAGATATCCCTGTTGATAAGTTCCTTTTACATCTCTTACAATTCCTGCCTGAAGTTCAGTCTCTATTCCCTCAACAACGGTTTCAAGATTCAATGAATGCAGTGTATCCATGATACCTGAGAACATGAGCTTGTACTGGTCGTTGTCCATCAACAGCAGCAGCTGTCTGTCTATCTTTATTATATCAAATGGTAATTTTATAACTGTATCAAGATTTGCATAACCAGAGCCAAAATCATCAAGAGCAAATGTAGAACCTGCTGCTTTTATATTGAGCATTGTATCTTTCAGTTGAGGTGCAAGAGATGCAACAGTTTCAGTGACTTCAAAGATCAAGAAGGAAGGATCAATGTTATATCTTCCAAGTATCTCAAGAATCAACTTATCAAGATCAGGATTCAAACAGTCGATGACAGAAAGGTTTATTGAGACCTTTTTGAAACTCTTTGGGAATCTGTTCTCAGAGAGATACTTACATACCTCTTCAATGATCAGAGGTGTGAGTTTTGTAATATTCCCATCTTTTTCTGCAAGAGGAATGAATTGATCTGGTAACACCAAACCAAGCTCATCATCATACAATCTGACAAGAGTCTCTGCATTGGTTATTATGTTTGATTGTGTGTTTACAATTGGTTGCAGATATATTCTTATATCATGATTATCAATTGATTTTTTAAGAAGCGTTTCAATCTTTCTTGTCTTTTTTATTGTATTGACAGTGCCTTTATTTATAAGAGTCAGATTCTCATCTTTAGATATGTTTATGCTTTCAATGACAATTTGATAGGCTTCATCTATATCCTCAAAGTCTTTAAGGGAGTTTGTATAGTTCATGTGGACATTGGCATCAAAGGTGAAAGATTCATTATATTTATGCTTGAAAGGAAATTCAGATTCAAGATTCTTCAGTACCTTGTCTCTTTCTTCAATGGAGAATGTGACAACAATAAATACATCACCATCTATTCTGAAAGTCAGATTGTGATTGCTTGCCCATTTTACCTTCTGTCCTGTTTTAGAGATTATTTCTGTTCCAATTTTCTCCCCAAAAGTCTTGTTGATTGTTGATGTTGAACAGACATCGACAATGACTATTTGAAAAGCTGTGTTCTTCATTGTTAGTATTTCTAGGTACTCAAGAAAAGTCTTTCTGGAATAGTTTACTGTCTGAGTATCATAGTATGAAAGAGGGTTCTGCAATGTAAGGAACATAAGAAAAGCCGAGATGGACAGAACCAGACCATTTATAAGAAGATATGGATGAAGAAATTGAATGAAATCAAAAAGAACAATCAGAAGTATATAGAATGGAATCACAATTCTTTGGATTTTTGGCATCTTCTGACCATAAAATACCACAACGAAAGCAGAGACACAAAGAATTCCAAAGTTGATTAAAGCCATTGGTAGATAGATTGATCCATGATGATATATCAGATTTTCATCAAAGTATATTATGAAATGAGTGAATGGAGTTGATAGTATTATCAATGACTGAACTATGTAATATGCCCAGAGAATTTTATGAAATTTGTTATCAAGATACTTTTTTTTCTTTGTTAAAACTATGATGTATTCGTAGAAAATATAAGGAAGAGTCCATGCAAATAAGAATAAAAGTGTGTTCAGTATGTAATTTAAAATGAGTGAGTATTGAGTTGAATAGTTGATTGTATGAGCAGTTATGATATTCAATGCACACGATACTATGGAGAGAACCAATATAACACGATATATCTTATTTGAAATATTCGGAAAAATTGGTCTCCAGAAAAAGTAAAAAGTTAGTATTGATAAAAAAATCAAACCGACAAAATCATAGCTTAAATTATACATTGCAAACAACCTCTTTATAAGAAAACAACACTTTTGTGCTTGATTATATACTAGATTGTTGAAAATAAAATCTTTAATTCAATCTTATACATATCTTATTCACTTATAAAGTAATATCAAATTAATTATTTTTTAAAAATGTAAAAACTTATGTTTTAGGTAACTCATAAGTTTTTAATTATGAATTTTTTATCAATATATTTGATGACAATCAGATGATGACAAACCGGTATCAACCATCTATCATGTAAGAAGTGAATTTTGTTTTGAGCACACACTGTAACAGATGATTGAATGTGAGGTATTTAGAAATGAGTTTTATGAATGATGTGATGAATGTGATTTTGAAGGTCTCACATATGAAAGATATCCAAGATAAAAAAATTGAGAGTGGCATTGATAAAATGATGCTAAGAAAGCCAAAAGCAAAGCAGCTCAGAGGCCTCACTCTTGCTGATAATGATTTTCAGGGAAGAACAGTCTCTCATTTGATGAATGATAGCATAAGTAAAGAACTTGATATCATATATCTGCATGGTGGCTGCTATGCCCTTCAAATGCAATCAGGACATTGGAATCTCACGTGCTCGATTGCACGAGAGACAGGAGCTGATGTTTATGTGGTTGATTACCCTCTCATACCTGAATATAGCGATGGAGAGGCATCTGAATATGTTCTCTCTTATTACAGACATCATGTAGAAAACAGTGATTGTCCTGTAATCTTGATGGGAGATTCATCTGGTGCAGGTCTTGCTGTGTCTGTTGCAATGATGATAAGAGATGCAGGAATGAGATCGCCTGAGAGATTGATTCTTTTGAGTCCATATCTTGATACACTGTGCACCGATTCAAGACAGTTAGAATATCAAAAGAAAGATTTCTTTCTATCTGTTGAAGGTTTGAGGAAGGCAGGTAGATTGTACATAGGAAAATTGGATGATGATGATTTCAGAGTGAATCCAATTCATGGTGATTTCAGAGACCTACCTAAGATGATCATCTTCACAAGTGACAGAGATATCCTGCATGTGGATTCTCTTAGATTGATGGAGATTTTGGATGAATTGAAGATTGAATATGAGATATATGAAGAGCATGATGTAATGCATGATTGGCTCATAATAGACCAATTACCAGAAGCAATTGAAGCAAGAGACTTTTTGTACAGATGCATACTGGCAATCTGATTTGCTTCTCAAAAGACAAAAAAGATGATGGAAGAACAGACATAGCTGTCTCACCATCATCCATATAGATAGGTATCATCACTATAAGAAGAATTTATCTCTTCATATGATCCGTTAAGCTGTGCTTTCCAATTGGAATCACCATTGGATCCTGGGTGAGAGGATCAGGTATTATGAGACAGTTCAAATCATATACTTTCTTCATCAAATCTTTGGTTATAATTTTCTTGGGATCTCCTTGAGCAACAAGATCTCCTTCTTTTAGTGCAAAGATATAATCCCCATAGCGAGAGGACAGGTTGATGTCATGAAGTACCATAACAACTGTTGTTCCCTTTGTTCGATTCAATTCAAATAATAAATCCAATATCTCAACTTGATACTGTATGTCCAAATAGGTGGTTGGCTCATCAAGCAGTAAGATATCTGTTTCCTGCGCAAGAGCTAGAGCTATCCAGACTCTCTGACGCTGTCCTCCACTGAGCTCATCAATATGTCTGTCTGCAAGTTCTGTTATCCCAACGAGAGATAGGGCACTGTTCACAGCTTCGTAATCCTCTTCCTTCAAGTTGCTCATGAACTTTCGATAGGGAAATCTTCCTCGTGTTACCAGATCAAACACGCTTATTCCCTCTGGGACAACTGGTGATTGAGGAAGCAGACCGAGTTTTCGAGCGAACTCCTTGCTTTCATAGGAATTTACATCTTTCGAATCTAACATTATGGAGCCACTCATTGGCCTCTGCAGACGAGCAATGTTCTTAAGAAGTGTCGATTTGCCACAGCCGTTAGAACCAATAATTATATTGATCTTACCCTGCTGAATTGAAATATCAAGATCATTGATTATGACCTTCTTATCGTATCCTGTTGTGAGATTTTTTGTTTCAAGATTCATGATTAATTTCTTCCTTTTGATATGGTTATCAACAATAAAATTAGATAAGGTGCACCCAAAATTCCAGTGATGACACCTACTGGATAGTGAACACTGAAGACATTGTTTGCTAAAAGATCAGCACTCAGTACTATGAATGAACCAATCAAACCTGATGTCACCAAATTGCTTCTGTTGTTATGGAATATGCGTATGGCAATTGGCCCCGATAGAAATGCAACAGAGGCAATTGGTCCTGTGATTGCGGTGGTCAGTGCTACCAGAAGAACTCCTATTATTATTAAGAGGTTGAACACCCTGTTCAGCTGCATTCCCAAACTTTGGCTGAGTTCATCACCAAGAATGATCAACTCGAGGTTTGAATTTAGCATGAGAAGTATCAAAAATAGAGTGAAGATTGAAAAGAGGTACCATGGAATGTTATCCATCATAATTCCATTCAGACTTCCTGATAACCACTGCAGAGTTGATGCCACATCAAATTCTGCAGCCCTTGTTAGAAGATAGTTGGTCATTGCAGTTAGCATTGCCTGAAATCCAATACCGATTAAAATCATCTTTATATGTGAGAAATGGCCATGGGCCTTTGATAGTGAGTAGATTGTAAATGCTATTATAAGACCAACAGTAATTGCAATTACTGAAACAATTGGACCCTGAAGACCAAGTATCAATATTGAGAACACTGCAGCTGTGCTTGTACCTGCACTGACACCAATAACATCTGGGCTTGCCAGGGGATTTCTCAACAGAGTTTGGAATATGTAGCCAGCCATTCCGAGAGCAAAACCTGCAGCAAGACCTGCTAGCATTCTCGGTAAGCGAAGTGTGTTGATTGTGAAAGAGCCACTGCTCTCTATCTTGAGCAGCACTTTTATTACATACAGCGGACTGTAGTTGGTATTTCCGATGCAGAGAGCAAGAATTGCCACAGATGCAACCAACAGAATCAATATCGCTCGTTTTATCTTATATGTGCGAAGACGTGTTTTATATGAATTAAGTTGTTTGTTCATAAAGCATTGACCTTTGTGTGTCTGATTATCGTGATGAAAACAGGTGCTCCTATTATTGCAGTCACAATACCAACCTCTGTTTCTGATGGGTAACCTATCACTCGTCCTATGATATCTGAACCAAGGAGAAGGATTGCTCCAACTAGGACAGAAAAAACAAGCACCACCTTCATGTTGTTTCCAAGAATTGAACGTATTATATGAGGTACCATAAGGCCAATGAAACCAATTGGACCGGCGAGGGCAGTTGTTGCTCCACATAGAAGAACTCCTGCTATTGCACCCAATATCCTGATTAGAAGAGTGTTGGTTCCAAGTGATGTTGCAAGTTCATCTCCGAGAGCCAGATTATCTAAACTCTGAGAGATCAAGATGGAAAGAATGAAACCTGTGATGAAGAAAGGAAGCAGTAGCTTTATGCTCTCCATACTTGCTCCTCCAATGCTTCCTACTTGCCAGAATCTAAAAGAATTCATGACATTATTGTATGGGAGCATGATTGTTGATACAAATGAGCCCAGAGCGATGCTTATGGCAGAGCCAGATAAAGCCAGTTTCAATGGAGTGGCCCCCTGTTTTCCCATCGATGCAATGGCATAGACGAAAAACGCAGTCAGCAGAGCCCCAACAATAGAGAGCCATATGTACTGACTCGCTGAAGTTATGTTGAAGAAGGCAAGACCTATCACAACAAAGAGAGAGGCACCTGTGTTGACTCCCAAAATACTGGGGTCTGCAATTGGATTTCGAGTGATTGACTGCATCAGAGCACCGGAAGTAGCAAGAGATGCTCCTGCCAGAATACCGAATATGGTACGTGGTATTCTCTTTGCAATTATAGCAGAGGTTATCGGAGCTAAATCATTGTGACTCATATAGTCAAGAACCTCCGAGAAAGGAATGATTTTCACACCGACAACTAAAGAGAGCATCACCATGATGCTCAATGTAATTATGCAGATTATGCTAAATATGGTTATTTTCTTCATAGTCTAGTTGAATACTGAATCAATTTTTGCTAAGAAGTCATCAACTGTTGCAGGAATTGAAAGGACTGTTGGATTTATAGCAGCTGTCAATTCAGTTCCATTTTCTAGAGCAACCACATGGTGATTTTTAACAGCAGGTACCTGTGAGAATAGAGGGTCCGCTTCTAAAGCTGCAATTGACTTGTCATCGCCATAAATGATCATGATATCAAGATCATCAAGCTCCTCAATATTATCTGCACTCAGAGTTGTTGAGAAAGTACTTTCTTCTATGAAATATTTTTTTAGTTCTTCTGGATAGGAGAAGCCCAAATCCAATAGATATGCACCGCGAGGATCATTTGGTCCATATGTATAATAGGTGCTCAAATCAGCTGGATTTATCCATAAAAGAACCGCTTTCTTTCCTTTAAGATCAGGATAATGAGCATTTGCTTCTGCAATATCGGCTTCACTCTCACTTATAAGCTGCTCTCCTTTTTCCTGCATTCCCATTATATCGGCAATCTGTCTGACATTGTCTCTCCAACGTGAGTTCCACGCAATGGTGAGATAGGGGATTGTTGGAGCAATTTGGGAGAGGAGTTTGTATTCATCTTCAGTCATTCCTGAATAGGTTGCAACAATTGCATCTGGAGTGGCATCTGAAACTGATTCAAAATCTGTTCCATCTACATCATCAAAGACCAGAGGGTCATCTTCACCGTTTGCAACATAAGCACTGTAAGTCCAAGGAAGCAATCCATGCTCATCTACTGCACCCCAGTTTGCCATAGCAGTTCCAACAGGTGTGATGCCAAGTGCTAAAAATACATCTTCATTTGACCAACCCAATGTAACAATGCGCTGTGGCTCTTCATCTAATGTTGTTGAACCCCATGCATGCTGTACTGTCTTTGGAAATTGACTTGATGTCTCTACAGAAGAAGCTGTGCTCTTCAATTGTGATGAGCTCTGTTCTTTTGAACCTTGAGCAAAAAGACCTAAGCTCACTAGTGATACGGCAATTGCTAACATTAATTTTTTCATAATAACCTCGTTTATTTGAATTTTCCGAGTTAGTTTATGCTAACAGAAATCTTTTTTCAATGGGATTTATGAAAAAAATATAAATTCCTATACAGCAGGTATATATATACTATATTTATTGAAATATTTTGTAGCTTTTGTATGGTAAAATTCTTGTTGTTAAGGAGATATGAAAACTGCAATTATTTGGTTGTTAAAAAAAACAACTATCATTGAGCATGATTGAATTCTAATTCATGGCTGAGAGCTGTTTGAAAGGTATTTTGCTCTGAGTAGAAAAGTTAGTAAACAGTAATAAATTTGAAAGATGTTTTTTCTGCAAATCTCAATACTATTTGCAAATAAAAAATGTCCAAGAATTTGATTTCTTTGGACATTCTTTCAATAAATTTATAGCTTTGAAATAAACCTATATGGTTTGATCTGTTGCCATGTTAGATACATGCTATCAGGCTTGATTTTATCAATTCTAAAGGTTTGATAGAATCTTATTTTCTAATTCTTTGTTCACTGCAGAACCCTCTTTGTAGGATTGAGTCATGTAGATGCAATCTTTCTTCAAGTCCAAATTTCCATTCACTCTGTAATAATAAGTGAGT
>JBFHKM010000056.1:0-17211 GCA_041595335.1 Sphaerochaetaceae bacterium | reverse complement strand
CTCTTTTGCTCTTATCTGGGTAAGAAAAGCAGAGAGCTTTTGAAAGCTTGAATCATTTTCAAAGCCTTTCAAGGAGAACTCTCCTGTTGTTATGTCACTGAATGAGCAGTAGGTCTCTTTCTTGCTGTATGAAATTGAGAGGAGATAGCTGCTCTCTTTTGAGTTCAGAAAGTCATCCTCAACAACTGTTGCAGGTGTGATTATTTGAACAACTTCTCTTGTTGCAAGTTTCGTTTTATCTGTTGGAAGCTCAGTTTGCTCACAAATTGCAATCTTCTTGCCTTCTTCCAGCAATCTTTTGATATAAGCTGTAGATGCGTGATAAGGAATTCCACACATAGGTTGTTTGCCTCTGTGAGTTAACGTAAGATTTAACAATCGAGATATCTCAATTGCATCTTCATCAAACATTTCATAAAAGTCGCCAAGTCTAAAAAATAGAACTTTATCTTTGTGCTGAGCTTTTATCTCATTATATTGAACCATCATAGGTGTTAATGTTTCTTTTGCCATGTGCTCACTATAGCAAAAACAAAAAGAAATATAAAGAAATAAAAAACAATATCTCCTGATATTTAAACCAGGAGATATCTATTGATTGTATTTATAAACTAGAACAAGCTAGTTGAAATTGATAATACCAAATTAACACCATTCCAGATGCTGTTATCATCAGTAAATTTAAACAGACTTGCATCATCGTCATAGATGAATCCTTCATCTTCACTGTTCAAGTAAGTTGCATCTTTTACCAAATAAAGACCAATTGGGAATCCAGGAATTTTAATCTCCAATCCTGTTCCTGCAGCAAAATACCAATCCATGTAGAATTCAGAACTCCAAGGAGTTACTTCACTGATTGCTGTAGCACTGACAAATGTATCCCAAGCAACAAGATTCTTAACGATTGAGTATTCCAGTGATATTTTATTATCAAATAGGAATGCTTGGTTATAAACAGCATCATGTCCAAGAGCTATTGTTGTACCATCAATGTAAAGCATCTCTGAAGATGTAGCATTGTCAGTAGCATCTTCCCAACCCCAATTTCCATCTTCATCTTCTGAGTACTGAGGTAACATCAAACTGAGATTTGTTGAATAAGATCCGATGACGCTCTTCTTCTCTTCTTCTTTTGTTGTCCAAGAGTAAACAGGAGTGAATGCACTGAATGATGTTGATGTTTTAATATAGTCTGAAAGACCGCCTAAAATACCACCAGCATAAGTGAAATCTTGAGATATGTAATATCCACGAGTTGTATTGCTCTTGAGGTCTCTTCCATCCCAAGCAAAACCTAATGTATATTTATTGGACCACTGCCAACCTTGTCCATATTCATACAATAAATAACTGAAAGGAAGTGAGTTGTCTTCAAAAACTGCATGATTCAAACTGAAAGTCAAACCAGTTGAAACTGTTAGATTACCTGGATCAAATTTAAATGTATAACCTGTGTTGTATCCAGCTGAGAATGTAGTCAAAGTATAATCCATCAAATAACTGTCATCAGGATCTGCTTCATCTGCTTCTTCATAAGCTGCATAGGAATTATATCCTGCAGGATAAGCATTCTCTCCTTTATTCTCATAGAAATCACCACTTGTACCCAACTCTTGAATATCATCATAGCTTACATTCTTTGCAGAGATAGAGAATTTGTTTGACCATGGGATATCGCCAAAGTATTCGTCAGTATAAGAGATAGTTGCTTTCTGTGTTGTAGGAGACAATGTTGTGGAGAATGATAGATCATTACCGGTACCAGCAACGTTCTTCTCAGTTATTGAGAAAAGTCCTGAAACAGGGAACTCATCATCATCTGTACCACCAAATGTTGCTCCAAACGATACATCTCTTTGTCCACCTTGAACCAAATCAATTTGAATATTGCATTCTCCATCATCTAATGGAATGACATTGAAATTGACATCAGTTACCAGTCCAGTATTTTGAATGTTCTGGAAAGATTTTTGCATTGCGGACTTGCTGAAATAATCACCTTCTTTAAGAGTTAACTCTCTTTTGAATACCTGAGGGTCTGTATTATCAAGGCCTGTGAAGATGAATTTTACAATTTTCACTCTCACACCCTCAGTAAACTGTAGATCAAGGGATATTATATGATTATCTTCATCAATATTTTGCTTTGGAACAAAAGAGAAATTGATGTAACCCATATTGTAATAAAGATCAGAGATCTTCATTGCAGAGTTCTGCCAACTTGTGCTATCAAAGACACCACCTTCTTCTAGTTCAACCTGATCCATAATTTCATCAGTTGAGAAAACGGTATTGCCAGATATATTTAACTTACCAAACTTCCAAACATTTCCTTCTTCAATTTGATAAACAAGTTTTATGTTTTTTCTTGTATCTGTCTCACTGATTATTTCTTCAGTAGGACCTGATATTTTATTTTCAATGTAACCATTGGTATTGTAGAAAGAGTTCAATGCTTTTAAATCTTTAGCAATATTAGGTGCTGAGTAAAAGCCATTGCTGAAGAAGGACTTAGTTTTTGACGTAATTTGTTTTTTCAGTGCATCTGAATTGAAAGCTTTATTGCCTTCAAAACCAATTTCACTCACAATTACCTGCTTTCCTTCTTTAATTTCAAAATCAATTGAAACTGTATTCTTTTCATTGTCTTCTTTTAATGTAGGCACAACCACTACATCTGCATATCCTTTGTCTTCATAAGCAGATTGGATTTTTTCTTTAGCCAAAGCCATCTCAGTTCCTTCATAGAAAGATCTGAGTTTTAAGCCGCTTTCCTCTAAGAGTGTGGAACTATCAAATTTCTTAATTCCAGTGAAAGTTACATTATTTAACATTTGTTTTTCGAAGAAAGTAAAATCTAGAATCAATTTATCACTTGTATCAGATTCTCTCTTTGCTTCCAAATAAAAATATGATATACCATCAACCCCATAAAGCTTGCTCTGAATTTCGTTGAATAAATCATCACTATACGCTTTACCTCTATACTGAAATAAAATGTTGTCAATAGTATCTGAATTTACATTTTGAAGACCTTCTTTTTCATATCCTGAAATTTTTAAGCCGTCATACCAAGTGGTATCAGCAGCAAATAAACTGAATGTTGCAACAAAGGTCAAAAGCATTGCAGCAAGTAACTTTTTCTTCATAAAAACTCCTAATAGTTTTAATTTATTCTAATATTAACGTAATTGAAATGATTTCGTTATACTCAAACCGATAGTATCCAAAATATCAATTATTGACAACTCAGTTGGATTTGTAAATATAGAGAATTTTGCCAACGGAGTATCAATATCATAGGTCAGCTCCAAATCAATAGTCAAATCTGATGCAAGGAAACTCTCTGAATTTGATCCACTTTCAGCCAACAAATTTATTATCAGTTGCAGATATGAATCGTTGGAAATATACTTACCCATGTAGATTGAGGTGTTGTTCAAATATTTAGCAATTGGAGAGTAATTATCACTTGAAGTATCTATGTTTATAGTGTCTAAAAGTAAGTTCTCTACTATGTTAGAATTTAGACTAAATATATCAAGATTCAGAGTACTTGCAATGACCTGATTTAAGGAACCTGTACCTCCAGTATTTATGTATCCAAGAGAGGAGAAAACACTGGTTGCAGCAGTTGCCAAACCACTAACTTGGACATTCTCTGTAGAGGATGAACCAGTCAAACTTTCACCTAAGATAGACACTATCTCATTCTGTGTTTTTATAGGTGATGATGTGAACTGAGGACTGATATTATCCAGGCTAGAATTATTCAATGTCATTATGATATCCACACTGTTTCCTTCGCTGTCAAACTCCTTCAGAGTTGCATTTAAAGACAGTGCCAAAGATAGCTTGTTTGTGAGCGTGTTCTTACCGAGTGTGATCTTACCACTGTTAATGAAGAAATTCTTTTGGAAATAAAACAATTCTCCTTGAGCTATTGATACAGAGCCTGATCCATACATCTCATCAAGCTTCTTATCTATATAGATATTTACATTTTGGTCTTTCTCAAGTGTTGCTTTCAGCAGAGGATTGTCGATATCAGGATAGTAAACTGTAACATTATCTTCGGTCTGAAGATCTATGTTTACTGTATAGTTAGATGATGTTGTTATCCATGAAGGGAGGTAATCCAAACTTCCTTTAACAAACGCATCTTTAATGACTAAATTGCCGTTTATGTACGTCCATTGGTTCTTATGAGTGATTGATAGACCATCTTTAGCATATCCCTCAGACCAAACTTTTTGATTCAATAGAGGGAATATTCCCTTCATATAATCATCAGTATGGAAATCAACTCCCCATCCCACAGTCAAACCTGGAATCAAATCTAGATAGAAAGTTAAAGTGCCTCGAGATGTTTTATTGTCATCACTGTTGTACACTGAAAAATCAACATCACGAGCAATCAGCTCATTACCGAATGCAAGAATTTCTGCGTTATAAAGGGATACTTCTTGGTCTTGAAGATAAAGAATTTTTCCTTTCATCTTATTGACCTGAAGCATTCCATAATATTTCGGATTGCTGTTTAGATTTGTAATTTGAAGATTTCCTATTATATTTCCATCATAAAATTTCATTGTATTCAGATAGAGAATTCTCGAAATTATATTCATAGGTAAATATATATTTGAGAGCATCAAATTTACATCACTTCCACTGTAGTCTATATCAGCATCCACACCAATTCCAAATGATTTATCAAGAGAAATATTGGCCTTTTTTGAAGCAAGTTTTATCTCTCCATTTAAGTTCTCTCCATCGATTTTAACAACTTCATTTTCAACAGCAAAATCACTGTCAATTGTTGTAAATTGAAGCTTATCAAGAGGAGTATCTACCCAAAGTTTTTCAATGACTTTTGTGTCTTTTAAGACTGATAAATTATCAAGTTTTAAGGATCCATATATTCCATCAAAGATAGAGTAATTTATCTTCTTTTCTTTGATAAAATTGCTTCCTTTTTTAAGAATTTCTGTCCAATCCAATTTGTTTTCTTCGTCTGTCAAAGAGGTTTTATAAAGCTGAATTATATTGTTTACAAAGCTATCAACATTCAGAGAGAAATCCAAATTTCCAGTTGAATTTTGATTTGTGTTTTTTGCGTGTTTTAAGTACGAAATAGTTGAATATAAGTCCAATTGCTTTGTGAGACTATCAAAACTCACCGTGGAGTTATCAACACTTAAATCACCTGCTTTGATATCAAAAGATGCTAATTTATAAACTGGACCATCAACTTCGATATTAGATTCAAAAGAGAAATTCGTTGCTGAAACTACATTGTTTATAGTTGTTGTTGCCTCACTGCTTTCAAGAGATTGAACATCTACAAATGGAAGTAGAGATAGAGTTCTGAACAAGAAATCACTCGCATTTCGGTTGCTCTCTTTGGTCTCAACTTCCTCAGTAGATGTTGCAACAGTCTTGTCATAGAGAGACATCGAACCACGATATATATTTGTATCATCATGGTTTGTATTACCAATCAATCTGAAGTTCAAAATCAAATTATCATCTAACTGCAGAAGTGGAGCAAAGTTCACATTTGCAACGTCAATATAAAGATCACTTCCAAATCCTTTATTCAAAACAACAACGTCAAAATTCTGATCTCTTCCATCACCAAAACTAACATTCAAAGTATAAGGATTGAATTTCATATCATCTGTTTTTACATTTTTTTTATACTTAAGATTACCAGTGTAGCTGTTTGATTGACTTTTTGTGTTTGAGTTGTTCTTATAAATCAAATTATCAATGCTAATTTGATTGTTATCTACCAAAGCATCAAAACCTACATTGATTTTATCTTCATTGTATTTCAATAGAACTTCGCTAGCTACAAACTTCCAATCTGATATATCATTTAAATCAAATGATAGATTTCCATTTATGATAGAATTATCAAGCGATTTAATATAGAAATCTTTCAAAACAAGAGAGGCATTGATAGCTTTTCCAATTTGAAGATTGAAGTCAATGCTATCATCATCACCCACAGTGATTTTATATGTAGCTAAATCAATATCAACATTCAAGCTATATGAATCCTCATCAATTGCCAAATTTGTGTTTAAATTTATATTTTTGGAATTAAAATTATTCAAAACTCCAGTAAAATCAAAAGATTCAACTTTTGGAATCAATATATTGAACGCCATCTTATCATCTTCATTTTGATACATTGTTGCAGTAACAAGCTTGTTGCTGCTATCAATCTTTGCAATATCAAATGACAGATTTGGAATTTTGGTATCATCGTCATAGATTCCGGATACGAACAGTCTGTAACCAAAAGAGGCAATGCTCAATTTTGATAGGTCTATCGATGACTCCTTTATATCAGAATCAAGATTGAATCCAATGTTCAGTGGTGTCTGTCCAAATATAAGGTTATTGGCAACAATGGATGCATTTAACGCACCATTTGATTTCAAAAAAGCTGTATCAGATAAATTACCACTGAAGTTTAACGAGCCATCAACAGATGTATCCTCATTTATGTAGTTATCCAGTATTGGTATGTATCTATCAATGAAATAGTTGATTCCAAGTAAGTTAAATTGTGTCAGTTCAACATTTGCTTCAATATTACCATCAAGAATGCCTTTTTGAGTGCTTGCAACAATATTAGCTATCATGCTATCACCTAGATTTATCTGTCCCTCCACCATCTTTAAATCATCATTGTTGAAAGATAGAGGACCTTGGTAAGCAAGACTTATATCTAGAGGATCAGTTATCTTAGATAGTTTGTTATCATTTAAATCAAGAGTGATTGTTATATAATTGAAGTTATCTAGCGTGAATGTGGTCTCTACATTGCCTGTAAAAGTACTTTCAATTGGGTCTATGGTTCCATATGTATCTGATGACAGTGATACATTAAGTTTTTTATAACTATCTTTTAAATTATCAAATGTCAGCTTTGATACATCAACCTTACCCTTCTCATTGTAGTAAACAGAAGAGTCAAAAGATGCAGATGCATCTATATTCAATTCATTGAAGCCCACTGCATTCTTATTCTGTTCAATGTTCAGATTTGGTGCATATAGTTGAAATGATGTTGGAATAGCTCCTGAATCAGAAGAGAGGCTCAAATCTAATTCAGAAAAGTTCAAATCTAAAGAATTTTCAAGTGCTACATAATTATTATCGCCACTGGTAAGAACAATAGAGGTCTTATCATCAACATATGATGCATTTACATCAAGAGAGTCCATATCAACACTGAAATCATCGTTGAGTAGATTTATATCTTCTAGAGAGTTGTATATTGAGTAGTCTTTAAGATTTGAAAAAATCTTTGTCTGTCCTCTGCTGATGCTCATAACATAATCATTGTAGATTCCTGATAAATTATTATAATCTAAAACTGCACTTTCCATATTCAACAGAGAATATGAAAGTTCTAACTCATCTAGATCAAAAACTATAGGTGTCTGAGAGAACTTCATATCATAGCAATCTATGTTCAAGTTTGTCTTATTCAAATCCATGCTGACTTTATCTAATGAAAAAGTAATTGATTCTGTTTCAAATACTATATCTGACAAATTGGCAGTTATGGACTGAAGGTTTGTCTCATCATTGATGTTAATTTTTAAATCTTCAAATTTTGAAGAAATTTTGATGCTGTCCATCAGATAATTTATTGAACCTTTGTTTATTTGAAGATCAAACATCATATTCTTCAAAATTGAAGGTATGAATGGCTTTAAATCAACTGATCCATTTCTATTTATGTCGGCCTTAAATTTACTGTAATCAAATCCTTCTTTTTCACTATCATTGACAGCAATCTCATTGTTTTGATTTGAAAAAGTGTTATCTTTGATCTTCAAACCGGTCAGACCGCTTGAAATATCATTGAAATTTTCATTGAAATTGACATCCATATTCCCAACTTTCAAAGAAAAGCTCTTCTGCCTATGAAAAAATAATTTTATATAAGCAACAATGGATTGGTTCAATTCAACATCATCCATTGAAATAAAAGTATCATCACCCTTTTTGATTGAAACGTTATCAATTTTCTGATTCTTTAAAAAAGATTGATTTATATCTGTAATTTCTACTGAATAATCTGATGGAAGCTCCAAGTTCTGAAATAGAGCATTTGATACAGCTTCTACTGGAGTTTTTGCATTTAAATATAGAATTCCTAAGGCTGATACCATGAACAACGAAAACATGACAACAAAAATTGTAACCACTGTTGTTTTTGTATTATGATATTTCACAGGTAACTCCTATAGATTTATATAATAAGATTATAGTACGTATAAAAGATTTTTTCATTAATTATCTTGTAAAAAAAATAAATAAAAAGCAATATTAGGTAAAGTAATTAAAAGGTAGGCTATATGAATAATATTTTAAACAATTTCATAGTCCTTGAAGGGTTAGACGGAGCTGGAACCACCACTCAACTAAAAAAACTAAAAATAGAATTAGAAAAGCTAGGAAAGAGCGTTTATACAACAAATGAACCAACATCACGCCCAATTGGTAAACTTGTTAGAACTGTGCTATCAGGAGATTTCAAAACAACTGATTTAGCTTTAGCTCGGTTGTACAGTGCTGATAGAGATGACCATCTATTCAATACTGAAGATGGTGTACTCATGCAAGTTAATAATAATAAAATTGTAATAAGTGATAGATATTTTTATTCATCTCTTGCTTATCAAGGTGTGAATTGTGATTTTGATAAGGTTGTCGAACTCAATGCAGATTTTCCACATCCTCAAATTTTGATATATATACAAACTCCAACAGAAGAATGTGTTTCTAGAATTGACAGGCGTGGAGAAAAGAAAGAGATATTTGAAAAACTTGATTTTTTAACAAAGGTAAATGACAATTACAATAAAGTTCTCGAGTCACTTCCTGAAGGTGTTAACTTAGTTAAGATCGATGGAACAAAATCGATAGATGAAATCACAGCTATTATGCTAGAAGAAGTCAGAAAGATTTTGAGTATATAGAGCTTCATTTTTCATAAAAAAAGATGGCATTTAGAATATTAACATTTTAAATGCTTTCTTTATCCCCTTTTAACTTTTCACTATTCTCATTATTATAATTTTATGATTGATTACACATTAGAAAAAGAAGAAAACTTAATAGATGGTTTGAACCGTTTAAAAGGTATAACAGAATTACTTAGAAGTGAAGACGGATGTCCATGGGATAGAAAGCAGTCAGCAAAAGATTTTGCTATTTACCTCATTGATGAAACATATGAATACATAGATGCCATTAACAATAAAGATAAAGAGAACCAGAGTGAAGAACTCGGTGATATCATAAACAACCTGTTGATGCTCACAACCATTCATGAAGAGACAGGATTTGATGTTGTTAAGACAATTAACGATGAATGCGAGAAGATTGTTCGACGACATCCGCATGTCTTTACAGATGACTCAACCGCAGAAAACAGCGAAGATGTTCTTAAAATTTGGGATAAAGTTAAAACCGATGTTGAAGGAAGAACTCCAAATAAAGAGAACTTCTTTGATAAGGTTCCACAATCTTTACCTGAAATTGCAAAAGCTTTTGAAACACAGAAGCTTGCAAGTAAAGCAGGATTTGATTGGATCTACAAACAGGATGTAATTGATAAAATCTGTGAGGAGCTAGATGAGTTGATTGAAGCTGATACAGCTATTTCTAGATCTCAAGACGAAGTTGAAGATGAACTTGGAGATCTACTTTTTGCAGTCATCAATTATTCAAGATTTCTGAAAGTCAATCCAGCAGTTGCTCTAAGACGTTCAACTAATAAATTCCAAAATCGTTTCAAGGAATTGAAGAACATCTGTGATGCTCGTGACATTGAAATCACTCCAACCAATGTTAAAGAATTAGACAAGGTTTGGGAAGAAGTTAAAGAAAGACAGAAAGCAGATTTTGATATCATCAAAAACAAATAACATATATAAATAGATAAGAGCTCATCAATTCTGGGCTCTTATTTCCATATTTTTGTAGGGATCTGAATGTTCTTCTTATCTTTCATCAAACTATAAAGATTCTGATAATAAAGATACTGTTTATCATTATTAATATCTTTAAAAATTGTTGAAATGTAATAAAGACATTTAATTCTAAATGAGTCGCTCAATTCTTCATCTTTATAAATTTTGTTCAGAAGGCTCAAATAATTAGAATTGAGGCAGCTGTAGCTATAACACATATCAACAAGCTCTTCTAATTGATCAATTTTTTTCTCGTCATAAATCTGAGATAGCATTGTGCTAACAACATTGCTTGTTGAATCATATGATAAGATTCTCAATTTGATGATATCATAATCATCTAGATCACCCAGGTACTTATCAAGAACTGCATTGGCCTCGGCTTTTCTATTTGATCTATAAAGAGCGATGTATTCTATTTTCCTATCACTCTTACTTATTTCTAAGTTATTATTTTCCATCTCTTCAATTATGGATAAAGAAGATTTCATGTCACCATCAAGAAAATATAGTTCAATCAAGTTCTCAATGACAAGTTGACTGTTCAAATGTGAGGCAATTTCATAAGATTCAAGAGCCTTTTCATAATTACCCAGTTGATAATAGTTATCCCCTTTCAAGATAAAAGTCTGGTACGACTCATTTTTCTTATCAATAAGATTCAAGTATTTTAAAGATTCTTCATAGTTTTTTTCAGAGTAGGAATTTCTAGCACTGTTCATTGTCATTTTTGTACATGAGGTTATAGATATACAAAAAAGGCAAATAATGAAAATCAAAAAGTTTTTCACTAGATGCCTCCTATATAATAATAAAAAAAGGTAATCAATAAGCCGAGTTTTGTATAACGATAATCATCTATCTACTAATAGCATTACTGCTATTCTCTAGCATTCTACCCGTAAGATTGAGCGGACAGCCCACTTACTGCTTGAACTTGCTCCAGACGAGGTTTACCATGCCATGGAATGTTACCACCCATGCGGTGAGCTCTTACCTCACCATTTCACCCTTACCAATTTCTTGGCGGTTTATTTTCTGCTGCACTTTCTATAGCATTACTGCTTCCGGACGTTATCCGGCGTCTTTGTCCTGTGGAGCCCGGACTTTCCTCATACAACACATGATTGCACGCGATTATCTAGATTACCTCAATTAAAATTCAAATTATATTAAATGTCGTCCAAATCAAATTCATCATCATCTGTGAAGCTGGTCAATCCACCTTCTTCGATAGTTACTGAACTTGTATCTGCTAGAGCCTTGTCTTCATAGAAGAGTACTCTTGAACAGTATGGGCAAAATTCAATTTCGTTTTCAGCTCGTACATCATTAACAAACTGTGCTGGTAACAATGTATGACAACCACAACAAACGTTATCGTGAATTGGAACAATACCTGTACCAATTTTGTTTTTAACAATTATAGCGAACTTTTTGTATAATTCCTCAGAAATACCATCTTCAGATATACTTAGTTTGCATTGGTGTTCTAAAGTTTCTAATTGAGCTTTTTTAACAGCTAAGATCTCTTCAATCTTAGAACCTTCTGCAGAAACTTCACCTTCATTAGATTTCATTTCAACTTCTTTAGCTTCCAATTCAGCCTTTAAATCAACAAGCATTTTCTCTTTTGCGTGAAGTTGTTTTAATAAACTCTGTTCACGAATTTGAGAATCACTTATTTCTTTCTCTAGAGCTTCGAATTCTCTTTGAGTTGAAATCAACTCCATTTTCTGTTGAAGTTTTTCATGAGCGATAACAGCGTTATCATAATCAAAACGAAGAGTCTTTGCATCTTTATCAAATGTTTGAACGTTAACGTACAAGTCATTGTACTCTGATTTGATTAATTCAAGCTTCTCTTGTTTTTGCTTTAATTCTTGAGGTAATGTCTTTATTTCATCCTCAACCTGGAATTTTGCCTTTAGGCTATCTTGAAGCTTGGTTAACTTTGTGAATACTTCTTTTTGCATCACTTTCTCCTGAAACTATGTTATCTTTAAGCACAAAAACGCTAATTTAAGTACTATTGTTACTATATAATTGTAGATAAAAACTACTAGGTACAACAAGAAATTAACATATCATATATTTAACTCTTGTTCAATCTAATTATTTTATTAATATTATTTCCTGTGTTTAAAACCATTGGCATTATAATACTAAAAACTTTTAAATAACAAGAAATAATACAAAAATATTAATTATTTATCACCTATATTATATACCCTACCTACAAAAAATTGATTAAGTAGGTAGAATTAATCTATTTTTTATGAATTTATAAAATCTTTCAACTGCTTAGCTCTTTTAGGATGTCTCAATCTTCTGAGGGCTTTTGCTTCAATCTGTCTAATTCTTTCTCTTGTTACACCAAAATACAATCCAACTTCTTCCAAAGTCAAAGAGTATCCACCATCGAGACCAAAACGCATCTTAAGTACTTCTTGTTCTCTAGGAGGTAATGTATGAAGAACATCTTGAAGTTGCTCCTGTAACAAACTATAAGCTGTTTGAGTTGCAGGGTTTTCAACATCTTTATCTTCAATAAAATCAGATAACAATGAATCTTCTTCCTCACCAACAGGAGTCTCAAGGGAAATAGGTTCTCTAGCAACGTTCTTAACTGCTTTAACCTTCTTTTCATCCCATCCAAGTCTATCAGCAATTTCTTTATCAGTAGGATCTCTTCCCAAAGTCTGCATCAGTAATCTAGATTCTCTTACAACTTTGTTTATCTGCTCAATCATATGTACAGGAACACGGATTGTTCTAGCCTGATCACTGATTGATCTAGTGATAGCCTGTCTGATCCACCATGTAGCATAAGTACTGAACTTATAACCTTTTCTATATTCAAACTTTTCAACAGCTTTAATCAAACCAATATTACCTTCTTGAACCAAATCGAAGAAATGCAAACCTCTGTTGGTATATTTCTTTGCAATTGATACAACAAGACGAAGGTTGGCACGAATCAAACGATCCTTTGCTGTTTTCATCATTTTTTGTCCACGTTTTATTTCAACGGCCTTTGAAAGTATTTCAATTCTTGTTGCTTCAAATGTGTACTCTATTTCTTTTAAAGTCTTTTCAGTCTGCTGATAGGTAGAGATTAAATCCTTGATTTCATAAGAATTCATATTTAATTTCTTTTCAATACTTGCTGACTTAGATCTTGTAGCTAAATCTCTTCCTAACTGTCTTAAATCTTTTGTAGATACAATGTGCAGTTTGTTTTCTAAAGATTGTAGAGACTCCATCTCACTTGTTATGGTGTGTTCTGCAGTTACATATCTGTCAGTAAATGCTGTAAGCTCTTCAGGTTGTAAATCAACTTTGTCCAATTGATTTAACAATACCTTTCTCTCTTTAGCCAAAGGTTTATCTGTCATGAAATCAGAACCAGCTTTAATCAGTTTGGTTTTATGTTCATTATAATTTTTTAAATTTGACTTTATAGGAGCTAATTGTTCTCTGTAGTATTGATTATATCTTTTCTGCTCACTGAGTAAATCTTTCAATTCTTTTTGAGAGAATTCCATTTCAGTTTCATCAACTTTAGTTTCAAGCTTTTTCAATATATCAATAAAGAAAGAAATCAAGATACCACTATCTCTAATGACCTCACCAATGATTTTGTTACCTTCTTCCATCTGTTTTGAAAGAATAACTTCTTCTTCAGCTGACAACAAATTCTCTCGTCCAATTTCTCTTAAATAAAGACGTATTGGATCATCAACATCACCTTTTGTATTTGTTAATACTCCAGCAGATTTTTTTTCTTCTTTAACTTGTGTATGGTCAAAAGAATTTATATCAATAACTTTTTCAGATGAACCAACGGTCTCTTCTTCTCCAGAAAATTCCATTCTTAAAGATGAGTCAATTTCAATTTCATCATCATCTGAATCTTCGTCGTCGTCATCATCGTCGTCATCGTCATCATCATCACTGTCTTCATCATCATCAGGTATTGTTTTTAAAGTTTTACCTTTAGGTTCTTCCAATACACTTAAGATATCATCATCTTCACTTTCATCAACATCATCATCAATCAAGGCATCATCAGGCTCATCGACTTCACCAGCAATGATGTCTTCTTCATTGGGATCTTCTTCAATATCACCGAGAATATCTACAAGAACCTCATTGGTTTTTGTTTCAACTACGCTCTCTAAATCAATATCTTCGTTTTCATCATCAATTTCTTCTTTTTGAGGCTTGATGACTTTTACTTTAAGCTTAGCCTTAGCTTTTATTTTGATCTTTTTAGATGGTGCTTTTTTAGCAATTACTTTTACTTTCTTTTTATTAGCTCCATCTTCATCGCTAGCTTTTTTAAAAAGTAAATTTTCTGATAGAAGTTCTTTGTTGGGCATTCTTTGCATATCCTTATAACTAATTACTTTCACTGAGACTCGCTCTCAATGAAGCGACGTTTTTGTCTAAATCCATTTTCTCTTTCATAAGTTGTTCAATGTTCTCTTCATCACCTGAAGTCAACGTCAACCTAAAAAGTTTCTCACATTTTTCTTTTTCTTTTTCCAAAGTTCTTATTCTAATTCTTGTAACCAATTCATCTATCATTTCTTGGCAGTTTCCTTGTTTAAAATCTTCCATCAAATATGAGGAAGAAACATCTGCCACCAGTTGTGGATTATGAATCAAAAGTAAGAAATAATCATCTCCGCATATATCATCATGAGATCTGGAATAATCCTCTAATATATTATATAAAGAAATAGCCTCCTCGTCTTCTAGTTCTTCAATTGATACTTGGCCTCTTAGGGCTGGGTATAACTCCCGATTGTTAACTATCAACAATAATAACGTTAAATCTATATTTAATCTCTTTTGTGTAAGAGGTAATATACTCAATTCTTTTTGCACAGAGTCATCAATTACATTTGAAGATGGATCATAGTCTTTGTAATACTGTGTTACAACACTTTTTGTTCCAACTTTCAATATTTCGGATACTCTCTGAAGCAATGAATCTTTTTCTATTTCAGATTGTGTAGCATCTAAATATGGTGTGAGAAAAGAGAAAATTTCATCTTTACCCTTTGGGCTTTGTATATCATATAATGAAGTTGCATAATTTACAAGATAATCAAATCCCGAAATTTCATTTGAAGTTTCTTTTTTTAACTCTTCTTCACCTTTTTGCATCAAAAGCTCTGATGGATCGTTAAATTGTACAAGATCTATGACATAATTCTGAATTCCATACTGCTGCAGAAGGATCAGAGCTTTGATTGTTGCTTTCACTCCAGCTGCATCATTATCAAACAGAACTGACACTTTTTCACAATATCTAGATAGTAGTTTAACCTGTTCTTTCGTGAATGCTGTACCAAGTGATGCAAGGGCATTGGTTACACCCGCTTGATGAAGTGCAACGACATCAAAATTACCTTCACATATTACAGCACTTTTCTTCTGTTTTAAAGTTTCAAGTGATTCATAAATTCCAAATAAATTTCTTTTTTTTGAATATATTACAGTTTCAGGTGAATTTCTATATTTTGCCTTAGAGAATCCACTTAAGTCTCTTCCTGAAAATGCTACAGTTTTGTTGTCCCATGTTCTAACAGGAAAAACAAGACGATTGGAAAATAAAGAGCCAAGATTGGTAGAACCATCCCTGGAGTTTGTAAAAAACAAACCACTGTCATGAAGAAGTTGTTCACTGTAATCACCACTTTTTTTAATTCTTTTGTAGAAATAATCGCCTTGAGGTGGAAGATAACCAAGTGAGAATTTTTCTACCATCTGCAATGAAACTTTTCTTTCAGCAAGATAATCTCTTGCTCCTTGAGCTCCAGGAGATTTTAAAAGGTATGCTGTCATGAATTTTCGAGATCTATCATAAAGAGAATATAGCTCTGAAGAAAGAACACCACGTGCTCTATCAGCATCACTTTCCATTCCTAGAGGGACGCCAACGTCTTCAGCAATTTTTCGTATTGATTCTATGTAACTTAAATTATCCATCAAAGAGACAAACTTGAAAATGTCCCCACCTACTCCACATCCAAAGCAATGGAAGTATTGCTTGTCATCATGAATGTACATACTTGGAGTATCTTCTTTATGAAAAGGACAACAACAAACATAATCAGAACCATTTCTGTGTGTTACTTTAGCATAACGAGAGATATAGTCTGATAAATAAACTTTATTTTTAATATTTGTAATAGTTTCTTGTGAAATCCTTGCCACGAATGCTCCTATATATAATGTATTAATAGTTCAAAATTATTGGGATAAAATCTTTCATCAATTTCAATTGTTTTTCAATTTCAGATCGTTTTATCTTTTTAGTACCTTTTCCTATACCAGGACAGGAAAGACCTTCTTTTTCCCAAGCTTCTTTGTCTTCTACAACAGATGGCCAGAATGGATAAGTTCGACACTGAAGAGGCCTTGCAGAATAGCAAGTACAACCATCTTTACTCAGAAAGATGCAGTCATAATTCTCTCTTTCAAGCAAACTAATTCGATATCCAATACCAATATCTACTTTTCTGCAATATTTTGCAATAAAATCTTCTTGAGATAAAGAAAAATGAGTTGAAAGTCTGTCTAAATCTTCCTGGCTCAAAAAAACATAACCAGGTTCTACACTGCAGCAGTAATTGCAGCCTTGACATTCGAAGGATAACCCTTTTTTAATAATATTGCTCATTTTTCCTCACTAAACCTTAAATACAACAAGGTCTTCTCAAATAGAGAAGACCTAATAGTTGGGGAGAGAAGGATTCGAACCTTCGAAGGCGTAGCCAACAGATTTACAGTCTGGCCCCTTTGACCGCTCGGGAACCTCCCCGTTAAATACACTTAGGAATTTAGCGATTTTTAGGCTTTAAGTCAACAGTTTTTATCAAAAAAGTTCGTTTTTTGCTCAAAAAAAAGGTATTTTGAGATTTTTCTGGTAATTTATGTGTGTTTTTATTATTCCTTTATTAAATCATGATGGCTTCAAAAAAAATCCAACCGTTTTATCTATATAGTATATACAGTATAATAACGGAGTGCTATATAATAAATTCAAATAAATTTAAAAAAAATTTGATTTCTATTGACAGATTATCAACTCTGCTATAGTATCACCCATACACGCCACCTTAGCTCAGTTGGTCAGAGCACGTGATTTGTAATCTCGGGGTCGTCAGTTCGAATCCGACAGGTGGCT
>JBFHKM010000055.1:0-17249 GCA_041595335.1 Sphaerochaetaceae bacterium | reverse complement strand
CAATCTTTGTTGAATCACTTTTAGGTCTTGCCATGTTCTCACCCTTAATAATATACAATTTTAGCATGCATATATAAATACGTCAATAATTTAATAAATCAATACAAATACATACAATACAAGTAATTATAAAATATTAATGAAATTTTATTCCAAATTGGAATTAATTTATATCAGTAATTATATACAATTAAATATGTATATATGATTTTTTGATAGAAAAAATAACCACAGTGGTGTTAAAAACAACAGTTCACTTACAGAGTTGCTCAAAATACCACATAGACCTATAATTACATCAATCAAAAAAAACAGAGGAAAAACATCATGGATAAAAATAAAAAGAAAGTACCGTCTTTCATCACAAGTACCTTCATATCGGGACTTCTTATAATCTTACCAATTGGCATAACTGTTTGGATAATACAGAAGATTGTTATTTTTGGTGATTCCTTTCTCGGAGACTACATAAGAGAGATCTCAGGATTGAAGATTCCTGGAATAGGCTTCATAGGAGCCATTCTATTCATATTCTTGGTTGGTCTGATAATTCATGGAATTCTAGGAAAGAAGGTAAAATCACTTGTTGATCTGCTGTTCAGAAAGGTTCCAATTGTCAAATCAATATACACACCAATCAAGGAGATAATTGATAATTTTGTAACTCCAAACAATGATAATTTCAAAAAAGTTGTTCTTGTAAACTATCCAAACGAACATACCAAGAGCATTGGTTTTGTAACAAAATCAAACATAAGTGATGATGAGGATGAGCTGACAGCAGTATTCATCCCAACAACACCAAATCCAACCAATGGTTTTCTTGTCTATTTCAAAGCGAGAGATATTACAGAAATTGACATGCCAGTTGATAGAGCTCTAAAGGTTGTTATATCTCTTGGATCAGGCTCTCCTGATTCTTTTAAAAAGATGACAGATATCGAATAAAAATAAAAAGCTTTTGAAAGAATTTTTAGTTCAATCAAAAGCTTTAAAGGTCTCCATACATTACATTATTTTATTTGGGTAGTTCCTGTTTGAGAAGCATCTTCACATCCTCCGCAATTTTTTTATCACTCAGTGTTATGCTCTCAACCATATCCAAATTAAATTTTCTTTTAATAACACTCCTCTTTATCTCATCAATAAGGGAGGTGTTCATGATGTCACTGTTAACAACAACACCTTCAATTATACCATCTAAAACTGATAGATTGATATCAATCAAACCATAATCAAATCTTTTCTTGCATCTGATTCCATCGACACACAGTCTATACAACCAGGCTTTTGAGCTGTACTTAGCCTCATCAGCCTTCAGAAGCTCACATTTGGTTATTGGAACGTCATAAACATCTGATGCAGCCTTGATCAATGAATCTCTCATGCTATCAACAGATACTGAGTCATCAAATTCTTTGATGTTTTTCACTCTCATTCTGTGGCTTTTGACACCATGTTTTTTCAACTTTGAATCATCTTGCTTCAGATACTTTCCAAGATTGTTTATATCAACATCAATCAATAAAGTTCCATGATGCAGTGAACAGTTGCTCCTTTTTAAATAGGCCTGTCCGCTTATTTTATAACCTTCTATCAACAGATCATTTCTTCCACTGAAGCTACTGTGTAAAGAAAAAGAACTCAGAGCTTTTTTGACAACCTCAAGTTGCTTTCTTTCATCAAAGTAATCATTGCCTGTTATGAATGTAAAATTCAAATTTCCAAGGTCGTGATAGACTGCTCCACCACCGGAGGAGCGTCTTGCAAGAGTTATGTTATCCTCTCTCATCAAATCTAAATTGCATTCATCTTCGGCTGCTTGGTTCTTTCCAATCACAACTGTGTCCTTATTCTGCCACAGATAAAAAATTAAGGTGTCATCTTCATAACTGTCCATCAATTTCTCTTCCATGGCCAAGTTCAAATAAGGATCATAGCTGTAGCTCTCGTAAAGCTTGATTTGTTTAATTGGCACTGTTTTGCTTCTCATATTTCAGTATGGGGTGTCTTGCTGCATTTACCTCATCCATTCTTTTATAGTATTTGGTAAATGGAGCCTGTTTTAGATCAACCTCACCTGTTTTGGCTTCATGTGCAATCTGCTTCAGAACTTCAATGACCCTGTCCAATGTCTGTTTTCCTTCTGTTTCAGTTGGTTCAAACATCAGTGCTTCATGCACAATCATAGGGAAATACATCGTAGGTGGATGCATATCAAAATCTATCATTCGTTTGCAAACATCAATGGCTCTGACACCATATCTTTTCTCATAGCTGCTCAGATTCAGAACAAATTCATGCATGCATATTCTATCATACTCAACATCAAATGTATCTTTAAGTTTGACTCTCATGTAGTTAGCGTTCAATACAGCATTTATGCTTGCCTCTTTCAATCCATTGGAGCCAAGGTGTTTCAAATAAGCCAAGGTTCTAACAAGAATCAAGAAGTTACCATCAAATGCAGTGACCTTACCGACACTGTCCTTACTCTCTTCAAATACAAATTTCTTTCCTTTCAGAACAACTCTAGGATTCATCAAATATGGATACAAGAAGTCTTTGCAGCCACTTGCACCAACACCAGGGCCACCTCCACCATGAGGGGTTGAGAATGTCTTGTGCAAATTCAAGTGAATGCAGTCAAAACCCATATCACCAGGTTTGCAGATTCCCATTATGGCATTCATATTTGCACCATCATAATAACACAGACCACCACATGAGTGAACACGTTCTGTGATTTCAAGTATTCCTGTATCATATAGGCCTAGAGTATTTGGGTTTGTAAGCATCAATCCTGCAACAGTGTCATCCAATACATCATCAAGCTCATCAAGATCCACAACTCCATTCTTTGATGGAATTGTGACAACGTCAAAACCATTCATTGCAGCACTTGCGGGATTGGTTCCATGGGCACTATCAGGAACAATGATTTTTACTCTTTTGAAATCACCTCGTGATTGATGGTATTTCTTGATAAGAAGCATTCCACTGAATTCACCATGAGCCCCAGCTCCTGGTTGGAAACTCATGTGGTCCATTCCTGTCACCTCACATAACATCTGCTCACTTTCAAATATGACCTGCATTGCTCCTTGAATATCGGAAGGATCACTGAGAGGACTTATATCAGTGAAGCCTTTAAGCTGTGCACATGTCTCATTCAATTTTGGATTGTATTTCATTGTACATGAACCAAGAGGATAGAATCCATTATCAACACCAAATGTCTCTTTAGCAAGATTTGTATAATGTCTTACAAGATCAATTTCTGCTATTTCTGGTAGATCTATCTCATCATCACGTACAACGCTCTCATCCATTTCATAAAGAGGGACATCTAATTCAGGAAGCAGTGTGCATCTATGACCTCTCACAGACTTTTCAAATATTAACTCCATGTTGATACCTCCTTCATTATTGAAATGAATTTATCAATCTGTCGTTTTGATGTAGCTTCTGTTACACAGACAAGCATTGATGTCTTGCCAATCTTCAGAGGTCCTTCAATATTATCTTTCTTCAATCTTTTGTTTATTTCATCGATATCGTAGGGTGTTTTGATGACGAATTCATCAAAGAACTCACCTTGATATTTGAGTTTGTAGCCTTCAATTTCACAGAGTTTTTTCTGAGTATAATGAGCTTTACTGATGCACTGCTGAGCAACCTCTTTCAATCCTTGCTTTCCCATGGCACCCATGTATATTGTACATTGAAGAGCTGCTCTAGCTTGATTGGAACATATACTCGATGAGGCTTTCTCTCGTCTGATGTGCTGCTCCCTTGCTTGCAAGGTCAGAACAAAAGCTCTCTTTCCTTCTTCATCAACAGTCTCACCGACAATTCTTCCAGGAAGTTTTCTCATGTTCTTTTTGGTTGTTGCCATGAATCCAACATAAGGTCCACCAAAAGATCTATCCAAGCCCAAAGGTTGTCCATCACCGCAGACAATATCAACACCAAGAGATCCTGGTGATTTGACCAACGGGGCAGATAATGGATTTATGTATGCCACGACCTGAATCTCACTTTGATGTGCAACATCAACAATATCCTCTATGTCTTCAAAAAGACCGTAGAAGTTAGGTGATTGAACAAGGATTCCAGAACAATCTTCAGTAGCTTTTTCTTTCAGATCATCAAGATCTACAAGTCCATCTTTAGACTTGATCTCAACAATCTCAATGTTCTTTGCAAAGCCATAGGTTTTGAGTACAGCTTTTATATTAGGATTTGTGCTTTTAGATACCAAGAATTTTTTGGTGTCTCTTTTTAGAGTCATGATCATGGATTCTCCGGCAGAAGAAGCACCATCATAGACAGAAGAATTTGTGACATCCATATCAAATAGGTTGCATATCTCGGTTTGATATTCAAACATTGCTTGAAGATTTCCCTGTGATATTTCAGCTTGATATGGAGTGTATGATGTAACGAAGCCATTCAATGATGAGAGATGCTTAACACACTCAGGTATCAGATGTTTGTAGCATCCAGCACCTCTGAAGGTTGAAGAAAATAAAGTATTCTTTGACGCAATGTGTTCCATCTGTTCAAGTACTTCAAATTCACTCTCACCCTTTCCAATTTCTAAAGGAGTTTTTAAGAATACAGATTCGGGGACATCTTTGAATAGTTCATCTGAACTATTCAAACCAATGTCCTTCAACATCTGAGCTTGCTCCTCTTCTGTAGAAACAACGTAGCTCATAATATTTTATTCCTTATCTAAATTATCATATTCATCTTTACTTAATAATTGCACTGAAGCAGTGATGTTATCTACTTTGCAGATCCAGGTCTCTTCTGGTTTAATATTCAAAATAGCAGGATTATCAATTACAACAGAATTGATTTCAGAAATTTCACCTGTAAAAGGAGAGAAGAAATCGGATACAGCTTTAACTGATTCAACATCACCAACTCTCTCGCCTTGAACTGCATCTTCTTCATCAATTCCAACATAAACAATGTCACCGAGCTTTTTAGCTGCATATTCACTTATACCGATATAGGCAGAAGTCTTCTCTTCATTCAACCACTGCACCCATTCATGAGTCTTACTGAACATCAATTCCATAGCCAACTTATCTCCTTTGAATTTTAATTCTAAATCTACTATTTTTTGCGACTGTAAAAAGGCAGCTCCACCACTTCACCAGGAGTACATTTACCTCTGATACTGACACTCAAAGGAGTACCTGCAACAGCATCATCCTTGATGATGATTGCCATAGCATAGGAGCCTTTGCATGTTGGAAGATAGGTGCCACTTGTGATATGACCAACTTGTTCAAATCCATCATATACAGCCATTCCCTCTCTCATTATTCCACCGCCAAGGTTTTTAATTCCAACCCTGATTTTTCCATGGTTTTTAAGAGCGTCCTTACCAATAAACTTTTCCTTATCCATCTTACAGAACTTACCAAGAGATGTATCCAAAGGTGAGATTGTATCATTCATCTCATGTCCATACAGAGGCATACCTGCTTCAAGTCTCAGTGTATCTCTACAACCAAGTCCACAAGGAATGACTCCATCTTCGATAAGATGCTCCCAAATCTCTTGTATGCCTTTGACATCGTCAAGATAGATTTCAAATCCATCCTCACCTGTATAACCTGTTCTAGATAGAAGCACTTTATGACCAAGTATCTCAACATCTTCTTTGAAGGTGTAATACTTTTTAGGTATGAACTCCTGATTGACCAATTTTAAAAGATGTTCTTCGGCTTTAGGGCCCTGAAGAGCTATCTGAGAGTATAAAGATGATTTATCACATATTGAAACACGATATTTCTTGTGATCACATATCCATTTGTAATCTTTATCTTTGTTTGCTGCATTTACAACCAACAAGAATTTGTTCTCATCCAAGCAGTAAATCAAGATGTCATCTACAACGCCGCCTTCTTCATTCAGCATTGGAGAATATCTTACTCTTCCTGGTTTCAAAGAGGTAATATCATTGCAGACCAAATAGTTTATAAATTTCCTAGCTTCACCTTCAATAAAAATCTCACCCATATGGGATACGTCGAATAATCCTGCTGCTTCTCTTACAGCCTCATGCTCCTTCAAAATAGAAGAATATTGAATCGGTAGACTGAAACCTGCAAAATCAACAAGTTGACCTCCAAGCTTGACATGTTCATCGTATAGAGCTGTTCTGTTGCCCATACTACCCCCTTATAGTTAATTTCCTTTTGTTGTTTATGAAACATAACTCATGGGAATAATTAGATATAAAGTAGTAATTTAGACCTTCTGAGATTATGATTTCACTAAAATAGTATAAGGGGAGATATTGATGTTCGCAATATAAATATATTTTTATCCATTTAAAAATATATCAAATTTGCATTAATTTATTTATAAAAAAGTTCCTAAAATTATGAAAAAGTTCAGAAAATATTAATTTATAAAGTCATATTCTGCATATTATTTTCACCTTTTTTAAAAAATATAGAGGTTTTACGATACCAAAAGTCTGTAATAGGTGCACATATGTACTATCTAAGATGATAGTGTTTACTTTATGTACTATTAAGACTTACACTGAAGTATACTATATTTTACAAGGAGCAAAATTATGAAGATTGAAATAAGATACTTTTCAAAAAGCGGTCATACAAAAACAATCGCTCAAGCAATTGCTGAAGTAGCAGGCGTTGAAGCAAAACCAATCAGTAACAGACTAGTTGAAGAATGTGACGTCTTATTCTTATGCAACTCTGTTTATGCAGCAGGCATTGCATCTCCTGTTAAAGATTTTTTAAAGGCAAACGATAAAAAAATTGGTGTTATTTATAACGTCAGTACCGCTGCAATTATCTCATCAACTTATAAAGGTGTAGCTAAGTTATGTAAAACTTACAAGTTAAACCTAAGTGATAAGGAATTCCATTGTAAGGGTTCATTTAGCAAGAAAGCCTCTGGCCATCCTGATGCTACTGATGTAGCAAATGCAAAGAAGTTTGCAGAAGAAGTTCTTAATATTAAATAATACTGATATAATTGGCACTATTTATAAAAGCACAGATAAACTGTGCTTTTCTTATGATTAAAATTCAAACTATTTTATAACAGAAGTCAAAGATCTCTTTATCTTGATCTTCTCTTCATACATCTTTTTATCAACCAAATTTATAATACCATTTACTGATGCATCATCAACATTCAACATCTCAAGAATACCATGAGAGACACTTATTATGAAATCAAGGTTCTCATCTTTATTTATTCTATCGTATTCATTTAGTATTTGCTTCCAGATTTCTTCTGCCTCATCCTGACGTTTGTTTTTGAATACTATCAAAAATTCATCTCCACCAAGTCTTATAACAATATCATCTGAATCAGTTGCAAACTTAGCAGCAACAGCCACAAGTTCTATAAGAAGACTGCCCTCTTTGTGACCTAAATTATCGTTCACTTCTTTGAGTCCGTTGATATCAATGAAGCAGAAAGAAAGAGGATATTCCTTTTTGTTTTTCGCAACTCTATCAACAAGGTTCATACCATAACCTCTGCTATACACTCCGGTGAGGCTATCGTACTGAGAGAAGTATTTTATTCTGGAGTAGTATCTGATGTTGAAATAAACAACAAAACCAACCAAAAGAGAGACAATCATGATTATCAGAAGTCCAAACAGGTTCTCTTCCAATATATGAACCATTTTTGTTCCTATATTTTTTGAATAATAAAGCTCCGATATTTCTGGATCTAGATGAACAACAATGAACCAATATTTCTTTTCAATGTGGACTCTGCTTGAATCAGAACCACCAATGAATACATATTCAAGGTTGATTCTTGTTGAGAAGAATATACCATTATCTGAATAGAGCTCACTCTTCCCTCTTGCTATATCTTTCCATTCAATTGGAAATTTTGTAGCAAAATTATTGGTTGGGGTATCATCATACATGAATCCCCACTCATCGTTGGAATTTGTTGTGGAGAAGTAGTAGCCATCACTGTTGAGAAGAGACATCTCATCAGTGGTACCTGCAGCTTTCATCTTGAAAGAGTTCAAAACACTGGACGCTAAATAATTGATTATTATTATTCCTTCAAGATCTCCTGATTCTGAATATAATGGTGTTGAGAGTCTTATAACTGGTTTCTGAGGAATTTCAATTTTCCCATCTTCTATATTCAAATCAAGTGAGGATATATAAAAATCACCGTCAGGAAGATCTATAGTCTTTTTAAAATAATCTCTGTCTGCTTTATTTTGAAGGGTGTCCTCACTTACAATATAAGTACCATCTTCATCCTTGTTTATCCTGATCTTTTCATTTCCATCTTCATCTATAAATCTGATCTGGTCATACAGATTTCTCTGTTTTCCAAATTCAGCCCAGTTCAGTGCAACTTCAGAGAAATTCCTTCCATTGCATAAATTATTAGAATAAGAATTGTGTAAATATTTTAAGTCTGAAAGAGAATCTGCAAGATCTCTTGTAAGTTCATCGTTCTGTATAGCTATTATTCGTGACTCTTTGACTTTCAATTCGTCAAAATCGTCATTCCTTGATTGAATTTCAAAATAGAAAAAAAAGCTCATCAAAACTACAAACACAATTAAAGAAGTTATGTAAAAATATTTTCCAATAGATTTTTCAATCTCATTTGTTGTTTTGGCTCTTTTTAACAAAATTAATTCCTTTTTTGTATTTTCCCAATGTAGTAAGAAAATCGAATTTATCATTCTAGTCTATCTAATTCAGTCAATAAGTCCAAATAGACAACTCATTTCGTGCATTATAATACCTTTTTAAATTATTTAGTAGTTTTTTTTAGTTAACAAATATTTGTTGTGTGTCAATCTTTGAAAACCGGGCACTTTAGAGTATACTGCAAATAGGTATTAATCTATATGTAAAAAGGAGATAAGTATGGAGATTAAAAAGATACAACTAAGTTGTGATGATTTTTTGTTCACAAAAATTCCAATGCCAGTAGTGACTGAACAAAGACTTACAATCAACAATCAGGGTAGATTCTGGTACAGTGAAAGGAAATCTGGCATCAATTATGAAAAACCTATCACATCATATCAAAGCCAAGCTTCTATTGGAAAAACTACAGCAAAAGAAATCCTAGAGCTTTTTGAAGCAGCTTTCACACCTGACTTCATTCCTATAGCTGTTAATGATGGTAGAGACTGGCACCTCACCATAACTTACATGAATGAAACAACTTCTGAATTTGCCAGTGCTATTGGTTATGAGATTAAAGTTTTCAACAGAAACCTATCTGAATATCTTAGAGAGACGTTGAATCTGGATAATCTCTATCTATTTGATGGAAAAGGTATTGTAGATTAATACTTTTCATTGTGAAACAGAAGGCCGTCCTCGGACGGCCTTTTATTAGCTCAATCTCTATTTACATAGCTTATTAAATCATCAATCATCAATGGCTTGCTGAAATAATAGCCTTGGATATATTCACATCCAATAGATTTTAGATACTGAATTTGCTCTTCAGTTTCTGCTCCTTCGGTCAGCACATCTTTGTTCAATGTTTTACTCATGTTAACAAGAATTTTAGCTAACTCCCCACTATCTGCTGAAGGATAATTCTTGATGAAACCTCGATCAATCTTGATCTTATCAACAGGTAACCTGTTGAGATACGAAAGTGATGAATACCCTGTCCCAAAATCATCTATAGCAATTGTTATTCCCTTGTCCTTTATATCTTGAAGAATTGAACTGGTATTTGGACGCTGCTCCAAAAATAGATTCTCCGTTATTTCAATCTCTATATTGCTATATTTCAAATGATTCTTCTCTATAACATTGTAGAAGTTTTCAAGGAAATCTGTATCCTCAAGTTGAACAACGGAGATATTTATAGCACATCTTAAGTCACTGTCACCTAACTTTTTCAAGATATATCCCAGATCACTGCATGTCCTCTCAAGAATCCATTTACCCAAATCAATCATCATTCGATTCTTCTCTGCAATTGGAATGAATACTGCAGGTGATACAAAACCAAGTTCCTCACAGTTCCATCTCAAAAGAGCTTCCATTCCCACAACCTTACCAGAATTGATTTCTACCTGTGGTTGATAGACCATGAACAGTTCTTTTTTATCGATGGCCATCCTCAGATTTCCTTCAATTTTTTTCTCACGATTGAGTTGAAGTCGCATTGAAGGGCTGAAGAAAACAACGTTGTTCTCTCCAATAGTGCTGCTCCATTGAAGAGCCATAACTGTATTATCGAAAAGCTGAGAGAAATCATCAGTATCATCAGGATAGATTGATACTCCAATTTTAGATTTGAAGAATACCTCATTATCACCTATGTACAATATCTTAGATAATGATTTGTAGATGGATGTCACATAACTTTGAAGAGAGCAGTCAATAGCATCTGCATCAAAGATGCAGACCACATTGTTGCGTCCAGCCTTTGCTATAACATCATATTCACCCTTGAAAGGAATCAGTAGATCAATGAACTTATCCATTATAGCCAAGTTCTCTTTTGTGAAGAGGTCCACTAAAATGTTAAAATTCTCAAGAGATATATACAACAGAATATATCTTTTACTCTTACCTCTTGCTATAGCTTGAGCCAACAACTCTTCAATCAAACCCTTTTTAGAATTTTGTATCCTATTTTGACTTGTTCTCACCTGACTGTTGGTCAAACTTGAGAACAATGCAATGTAGTTGTTACCGGGACTTTTATGATTCATATAAAGAAGATTCAGATGAGATGCATATAAAATGCCTCTTCTATCCTGTTTCCAAATTGCACCATTCCATGAATATTTTTCAGCAATTTCCCTTTTCAAAGTATTGATTTTCTCAGGACTGTTCAAATCAGAGATCAAAATTGTTGGAGATTTACCATACAATTCTTCAACTTTATAACCTGTAGTCTCTTCAATTGATTTATTGGCAAACTGAATATTTTTATCAATATTACCTATGATGACTGCATCTGTTGTGTTGTCAGCAACTCTATGAGCCACATTCAATTCATCCTCATTCTTTCGAGATTTATTTATGTAGTAAGAAAGAATGTATGCAGCAACTATGATAACAAGCAAATATATGAAGTAAACAGTAGTGAAAAGTTCTGCTAGTACTTTTTCAATTGAATAGTTGTTTCTAAGATTGTAAGTATGAGACATGATCAATTTATCACCATTGAACAAATTGGAATCTTTGAACCCTGATAATACATCAAAATATGTTGTTAATGACTTTCCCTCAAGAATAGATCCTGATTCTTTTGTAATATATGGCATCAAACTTTGTGAAATAGATTTAACAATCGAAGAATCATCATCCACTTGATTGAGATTGAATCCTTCTTTGAAAGCATAATCACCATTCTCTTCTTTACTGTATACAGATAAAAAAGAATTGCTGTTTCTCTCAAAAGTAGAATAATTATTTACAATTTCCAGTAAATCATTTCCAATATAGTCAATTGAAATCATGCCAACCAATGTATCTAAAGAATCATAAACAGGTATTAAAAAAGATACGGTTGTATCTAATTCAGTTTCTCCCATGTTATTCTTGACTCTTTTTATATCTAACGCAGATAGATATACCTTTGTATTGTCATCAGATTTGATGAGTTCATTATAAAGTACATTGCCTTTTATGTTTCTAAAATACTCTTTTGGCTTAACAACGTATGATCCATTATATTTAAGAACATTCATCAACTCAAAGCCATCAGAATCAATAAAACTTATACTCTTATAATTACTTTTATTGTTGAGCGTTTTGATAAACAGATTTATCACTTCATTTTCAGTGGATTCATCGCGTCTGTTAATAAACTCATATATCTCCTCACTATCTCTTAAAACCTTTATGCTCTCAATTGTCTTATTCACAAAATTACTTACCAAGTAAGTTGTGTTATCACTACAGACCACATTCTCATTTATTGCCTGTGCTACAAATTGCTCCTTTTCTAACCTACAATTTCGAACAACAAATAACACCCATAAGCACAATAAAGGAAGCGCAATCGTAAGAAACCGTCTTACGAATCTCTTTCTTGTTGCATTCAATTTTTAGGGTCTCCTCTTTTATAACTAACTAAATTATAGCATACAATAACAAATTTGCATTATGTTTTAACTATTTTTTGTTAAGCATTATGTGTATATATACTAACATAAGACAACAGTAAATAAGTGTTTATTGTCTTATATAACCAAATTTTTGCTTATAAAGTGAAATTAATGTACATACAATACAACCTGTATTATTTTATGTAGTACAAATACACGAAACACTATTATCTATTTCTTTTTCATTGTTTTGAGTATAATCAATCAAGATTTTATCTCAGAGGGGAGACGAACAATGATTAACACAAATATACTTAACAAAATTATAGATGATTACAAAAAAGTCTTTGTCTCCCGAATTTGGAAAGAGGAACACTTCAAATGGGAAGCAATCAAACATTTCCAAGATAACTGGGATATTGATGCAGAGAATTTTGCAACAATGTTAAAGCAATCGTTGGACAGGTGTGGTACTCTTCTCTTCTCAATGCATAACTTTTCAGCTGGCATGATTATAAACTTTGCTAAGGTTGCACCAGATGAAACAAAGAGCATGTTTGTAAATCTCTTTGATGAGTCAATTGCTCTGTCTAAAAGGATTTCTTTCTTCCAAAGAAACTCAATAAAGCTGCGGGAGAGATATGATGATGGAACATGGATGGAGGATTTTCAGAGCACCAATGCAATCAGTATTTATTTATGGCTCAGATATCCTGAAAAGTATTACATCTATAAATACTCTGTTGCCAAAACAGTTGCAGATAAACTTGAGAGCACATTCATTCCCCAAAAATCAAACAATCCCAAGAATTTCATAGATTGCTTTGCTTTCTATGATGAGATACATGAGAGCATAGTTAAAGATCAAGAACTCAAAGAACTGTTGAAGTCAGTGCAGACTCCTGATTGCTATCTTGATGATAACCTGATGACACTGACAACTGATGTTGGATATTACATCTACTGTACATATAAAGAAGACAATACCATAGCTAATTTCAAACCTCTTTCAATGGAACAGTGGTATGAATTGCTATGCAATCCATACATATTCAACGAAAGTGCATTGAAGATTATGAAAAGAATCAAGGACTATGGAGGAGATGTAAGCTGCTATGAGCTGTCTGTTAAATATGGAGAGAGCGAGGTTTACTATATTTCAGAGTCAGGATATCTTGCTCGTCATATAGCCGAAAAGCTTGATCTGAATATCAACCCACAAACTGATGATATACAGATACTGTTGAATATTATATACACTCAGGTTGCTGCTCCTAAAGGCAACAACAGAAGTTATATCTGCAGACTCAAGAAGAATTTAAGTCTAGCTTTAGATCGATTTGATTTGTCAAAAATAGACCTATTCGAAAATATGAATCCATCAATATGGAAGATAAATCTATCACTTGATGATTTTACTGAACAAGAGATAGAAGATTTGATTTATAAGAAAAAAGTCTGTGTTGATTCAACATTAAAAGCAATTGGAACATCTCCAATCTCGCAGGGTGATAATTTTACATTGGCTGCTAAAAAAGGTGATTATTTTTACCTCTGTACAGATGGTAGAGTGAAACTTTTGGGACAGTTCTCTTCCAATAATTCAGTTAAATATTTGAAAAAAGAAGGAAACTGGTACGTCAGAGATTTCATAGATATTGGAACAGCAAGTTCATCAAAGCCTTACAGCAGCAAGAAAAAATGGTGGACACCAAACATAAAGTCTACTTTTGTGAGGATATTTGAAGACGATATGGCTTTATTCCAGGATCTAATATTGACTCCTTATTTTGATATGAGTTTGAACATGTTATTTGAATACAATATCAAAGATCCATCTTTCTGGATTCTCAATGCGAATCCTCTATTCTGGTCTTTCGATAGTATGAACGTTGATGAAGAGAAAAAGCTCTCTCTGTACAACGAGAATGGTAAGAAAAGACGTATATTTCAAAATCTTCTTGATGCAAAAACAGGAGATATTGTTCTCTGTTTTGAAACCTCACCTTCCAAACAGATTGTTGCAATTGCAGAGATCACAAAAGCTACAGACGATAAATATCTCTATTTCAAGAAAGTGGAGAATCTCGACAATCCAATTGATTACATATCTTTGAAGAGCAATCCTGAATTGAGAGAGATGGAATTCTTCATGAATCCTTTAGGAAGTTTTTTCAGTCTGAAGCACAGTGAGTATGATAGTATTTTGGATTTAATAAGAGAAACAAATCCCATAAAAGAAACAAATGGCATAGCTCTTTATAGCAAGAAGAACTTCTTGGATGAGGTTTACATGAGTTCAGATAGGCTAAATACCCTTCTATCTCTTGTAAAACACAAACAGAATATAATTCTTGAGGGGGCAGCTGGTGTAGGAAAGACTTTTGCATCCAAAAGATTGGCTTACACCATGATAGGGAAGAAAGATGAGGATCATATTGAGTTTGTTCAGTTCCACCAGAATTACAGTTATGACAACTTCATTCTCAAGATGAATCCAGATGACAGTGAGATGGAACTTACAAAAGGTATATTCTATCGTTTCTGTCAGAAAGCTGGCAACAATCCCAACGAGCCTTACTTCTTCATTATTGATGAAATCAATCGAGGTAATCTCAGAAAGATATTTGGTGAGGTCTGCATGCTTATGGAAAAAGCATACAGGGGAACCACAATTACACTGGCTTACAGTGGTATGCCTTTCTCAGTTCCTAAAAATCTATACATAATTGGAATGATGAATACAGCTGAAAGAAATTTGGCTAAAATTGATTACACTCTTAGAAGACGATTCAGTTTCTTTGAGATGTATCCAAGTTTCGATAGCGATGGGTTCAGGAAATATCAAAAAAGGATCAACGATAGAACATTTGATAAGTTAATAGATAAGATCAAAGATCTAAACTTTGAGATAGCAAATGATCCAAAACTTGGAGAGGGTTTCTGCATAGGCCACAGTTATTTTATAACTGAAGAGGAATGCAGTCCTGAATGGATTGAGGAAGTTGTTGAATTTGACATCATACCTCTTCTCAGTGAGTACTGGTATGATGATGAAAAGAAGCTGATGATGTGGGAAAAAGAATTAAAGAGCCTTTTTATATAATACAAAGCAACAACACTTCTAATCCCCACCTTGAAAACAGGAATTAAATAAAATACTATATTAAAAACATACAATAGTTTTTACAGATTTTTCATAACGCTTACTGCTCAATTTAAATAACATTGAGCAGTATTTTTTTTATAGAAGTTTTGCTCCATATCTAGTTTCAAATTTATTAAGAATATTTAAAAGATGTTTATCTAGATATTTCTTAGCATTATCTCTGAGCTCTTGGCTTATACCATAGAAAGCTTCAGCAATTCCACCAGTAATAGCAGCAACTGTATCACTATCTCCTCCAATGGAGATGGCATTGCGAATGGCATCTTCAAAGCTGGATGATTCAAAAAATGCTTCCAAAGCCTGAGGAACAGAACCTTGGCAAGAAACATCAAACTCATAATCTGTTCTTATCTCATCTAAGTTGAAATTCAATGGATAATAATTATCCACAATAAATTTTTCTATATCTTCTTTAGCATTTCCTGTTCTTGCAAGATAAATAGCAGCAGCTGTTGCTTCAGCTCCTTTATAAGATTCAGGATGATTGTGGCTGACTTCAGTAATTATCATAGACATGTGTTTAACTTCTTCAATTGTTTTTGAAGCAAATCCACAGGCACTTATTCTCATGGCTGCGCCATTACCATAACTTCCGTAAGGTTTTGGGTTTTCATCCTCAAGCCATTGTTTGAAGTGAGCACCATAACCACGGTCAGGATATCGACGTCCCAAATCTTGCATGCAATCAATTAAGATTTTGTCTCCTCTGTACTCATACTGAAAACCTTTCAAATAGGCATCACATACTGCAAGACTCATCACAGTGTCATCTGTAAAACTACAATCTGGATCAAAAAAATTGAAGTCTTTACCTTTGTAATTATTCCACTCAAATCTTGAACCTACGATATCTCCGATAATAGCTCCTAGCATAAGTTAGCCTCCCGACTTTTTATTTTAATTACTATACTCATTATATACCCTATAAAGGAATATATCAAAAAATCTTTTACACTAGATTACAAGACCATTTGGTGACAAAAAAACACTCAATCTTATGAAGGAGTGTTTGGTTATAATTGAGAATGAATTGCTATCTCATATTTCTTATTGCTTCTAATTGTTCCTCATTAAGTTCTTCACTGTTTGGGATTTGTTTTGATACAATATTCATAACAGCCATTCTTTCAAGTAATTCCATTCTGTCAAAAGCATTGAGCATCGTTTTCCCAACGGCTAAAGCACCATGTTTTTCCATAAGTATGCAATTACGAGATTTATCATTCATGTACTGTGCAACTATATTGGCTAGATCAGGAGTGCCCATCAATCTGTAAGGAACATTCACAACATCACCAATGAAATAAAAAGCTTCCGCAGAATATCGAGTGCTCAAAGAGCAAGGTTGAGCAGTAGCGAATGTACTTGCATATATTGGATGTGCATGAACAACTGCATTCACATCAGGTCTTTCTAGCAGGACCTTCCTGTGCATTTCTGTTTCAATACTCAATTTAATTTTATCTGTCATATTCTTACCATCTTTCAATGATACAATAGCTATCACCTCGGGGGTTAAGTTTCCTTTATCTAAAGCTGATGGTGTTATGCAGAACAATTCATCATTCAATCTCATGCTTATATTACCACCACTTGCAGTCGTGATCTGTCTGTCATACAGACGCTTCATAAAATCAGCTACACACTTTCTTTCTTTATAAAATACAAGGTTATTCATAAATCCATTCCTTTACTGTCTATTAGTTCTTAAATTAAGTCCCAACTATAATATAACACCAAGTACCTTTCTTGCTATTAAATTTTTACGAATTTAAATAATAAAGCATTATTTTGAGCTTTTTAAATTTGCAATATCCTTTTCAATAGGATATTATATCGACAAAATGATTGCTAACCATTTCATTTAATTACTGAATGATTTAAGAAATAAGCAAATTTATATAGGAATATAGAGAATATGAAAAAAGATTATTTTGAAACAGTCGAACTGAACGAAGAAGATCATGCATTGGTTATATGCGATCAAACAAAATT
>JBFHKM010000054.1:0-17338 GCA_041595335.1 Sphaerochaetaceae bacterium | reverse complement strand
GATCTAACTCTCTCAAAAAGATTTAGGTCTTCTTTTTTTACTTCAAATTTCATTCTCAGAAATGAAAAACAGCAGCATTTATAACTGCTTCTTGCATGAAGCTATTTGAGAGTTTCAACATATTTAATTCTAATTGGATTGAAGAAGGTAATTAATCTGCTAGAATAAATTTATTGCTAAAAAAGTTATATTTTGAACCATTTTGGATATTTTTGTCCTTTGTTTGCAGCAGTTCTTACATAAAGTCACTTAAAAAACTGTTTGTACCCTTTTTATCTTGACTTAATACCAATACGAGATAGATAATAATTGTATGTAAAAAAGACGGAGGATTTTAAGGTGAATAAAAAAATTAGGAACTTATTAATTTTATTGATGGTGGCAATCTCTTTAGTATTCAGTAGTTGTGCAACTTCTACCCATATGGATGCTAAAGAAGCAGCTCCTGCTGTTGCTGCAGAAGAAACCACAGCTATGATGCCAATGGCAGAAAAGATGAAAGAAAATTCTGTTGCAGGTGTTTTTGTTGAGGCTGATAAATATGGTAACCTATTAACATCAATCACAAAGGATGATTTAGATGCTGTAGGTCTATCTTTTGGTGATATGGTAAATGTAACAGTTGAAGGAATGGATTATGTATGTCCAATTGTTTCAACTTACAGTGATGTTGATGTAGGTGATTTCTTACTGAGAGCAAAAGAAGATGGTTCAATCTATTTTGCAATCAACTATGGTAACTGTGCTAAAAAAACAGGTGCTGTGGCAGATATGCCTTTAACAATCAGCATGAATAATAAAGGTGCTTATTTGTTGGAATACCAAACAAGACATCTAGAGAAATCTGAAGTAAGAAGTGATTATGCATCAGATGCTATTTTTGCTAACTTCAGAGAAGTCAAAACTTCAAATATCGGCTCAGGTATTTTGTATCGTTCAGCAAGTCCTGTACTTGGTGATGCAAGAGCTCCTTATGCTGATAAACTAGCTATGTCTGTTGGAATCAAAACTATTGTAAACTTGGCTGATAGCGAAGAATCTATGATGTCTACAATTGATCCTAACTCATGGTATAAAACAATGTATGATGCAGGTCATGTTGTTCTACTTGATATGGATGTAGATTATTCTGGTGAAGAATTCGGAAAATTATTGGGACAGGGTTTCAAATATATGGCAGCTAATGAACCTCCATACTTGGTACACTGCAATGAAGGTAAAGATAGAGCTGGTTTTGCTAGTGTTATCTTAGAAGCTTTGATGGGTGCTGATTTGAATGAGATCACATCTGATTATATGATGAGTTATTCAAACTACTATGGTGTTCAAAAAGGAACAGCAAAATATAACTACATAGCTGATACTCCTTATAACATGTTGATGACAATTTCGAATGGATTGGAAGTTACTGACAAAAACTTAAGCGCTATTGCTTATGATTATATGATTCGTAACGGTTTGACAACTGATGAAATTGTTGAACTTATGGGAAAATTGATGTAGTCAATTAATACATAACTTTATAGACCAATGATGGATTATATCTGTTGTTGGTCTTTTTTATCGCATTGAACTTGTCTTTTTTATAAATATGATTGAGATCTGAGAGGCAATATTGCATCTCAGATTATATAAATTGTCTAATTTTTTAAACATTTTATAAGTATTTATGTAAGAAAAATACATTATTTTGAAAAAGTGATTTATCTCTCTTTTTTTAGTCTAAATATTGGCAATTATACAAAAATTGACTTTCCAAATCATTCTTATTTGATATATAGTTTTATAAGAATTTAAGAAAGAAAGAATCATAAATAAATATATACTGTTTGCGATTACATTTATTCAATAAGTATATTTATATGAATACTGCATTGTGATGGGGTTCAATAAATATTTGATAATTTTGTGGAAAAAATGTATAAATTGAGTTAAAATGAGTATATCAAGGAGAGTAACTAATGATTATTGAACGAAGAATGACTAGAAATCCTATAACTTGTAACCCTGAGATGTCTTTGGCTGATGCGGCTTCTCTTATGAAGCATGAGAAAGTAAGCCGATTACCAGTTTTAGATAAGAATAAAAAACTCATCGGTTTGATTACAGAGAAGGATATATTATATGCTTCACCATCTCCTGCAACTAGCTTATCAATTCATGAAATGGCTTATTTATTGAGTCGTCTTACTGTTGGCAAGTTGATGAAAAAAGATGTAGTAACCATAGAAAAAAATACAACTGTTGAAGAATCTGCTCGACTTATGGTAGATCAAGATATCTCTTGTCTTCCTGTCGTTGAAAATGGTGTTCTAGTTGGTATTTTGACAAAAACTGATATGTTTAAAATTCTTTTGGAATTATTTGGTGCTCGTCACTTTGGTGTCAGAGTATCTTACATAGTTGAAGATAAACCTGGTACAATCGCTCATATCACAGCTGCTCTTGAAAAAAAAGGAATAGATATCATAACATTTGGTACTTTCATGGGAACTGATCCTACAAACTCAATTCTTACAATGAAAGTTCAAGGTGCTTCAATGACAGAAGTTATTGAAATAATAAAACCTTTTGTAAGCCAAATTTTAGATGTTCAGGAGGTATAATGGGCAAACGACGAAGAAAAGTCGGAAATAAAAATACCAAAGAAACGGCTGGGGACAGCCGTTTTTCTGTATTGACCGATGAAAGTGATACATACAACCCTTTTAAGGGCATAAAGAAAGAGGATGTTGTTGTTAAAACTAAGGCCGCGGCAAGCAACAATCAATCGAAGCAGAAGCGAAAGAATCCAAACAATCCTAATTTAAAAAAGGATAAGAAGATTGTTGAAACTTTTGATTCTGATGTTACCTTTGAAGATATTTTCTCAAGTTGGGAAAATGGTAGATCTCTTGAAAATGTGAAAAAGAAGAATAAATCTAATAGCATGAAGAAATCTAGTGTTCAAGGTGACGAAGATTTTGCTTCTGTATTTGCAGAATGGGAGAGATCTCAGGGTGTGGCTCCTAAGGTAAAGAAAACTCCACCTAAGAAAAGCAAGCAGTACAGACCTACAAAAGATTTTGGAAATCTTCTGAATGAATTTGAAGGCAATGCAGGCGGTGTGAAGAAAGCCAAGAAGCAAGATATAAATCAGATTCTCAAAAGAAGAGATGAAGATGTATTTACAGAAGAAAAAAATAAACAAAAAGAAAAAAAACAAAAGAAAAACTCTAAAGTTAGAGAAATCTCAGAGCTACCTTCTAATTACAAAGTAATTGCACAGAGTGGTGATGAAAAAAACAAAAACAAAAAAAATATTAACAATAATAAAACATATAAATTTGAAAACAAGAACCTAAATAAGGGAAAAGACATAAAAAATGAAAAGACTGCAGATGCTAGAAATAATGAGGATACAACAAATAATATTAAACCCAACACCAATTCGAAGTCGAGAATAGATAAAATCGAAAAAATTGATGTAGGTGCTGAATCAACAAAGAAGGTTCAAGTACCTGTTGTTTCACAGGTAAAAGAAAAGATTGTTGAGCCAACAATAACTTCTGCAATCAAAAAAGTTGAAGCAAAACAGGTTGCTCCTGCATTAGAAGTTAAGGCAGATGAGATTGAGAAGATTGAGCCTGCTGTAAAACAGCCTTCTGAAGAAATTAAGAAAGTTGAAAAAACAGTCAGTGATGTTGATACTGCTAAAAAAGATAAAAAGTGTTCTTGGAATATTGATGAGAAGGTCACTGAAAAATATTCACATTCTTCAAATGATGAAGATGCAAAAGAAAAAATTGTTGAGAAGAGCAAGAAAAGTGAGCCTCATAAGAGCCACAGCAAAAACAGCAATAAAAATCATAATGGAAGAGAGAATCATAGCAAGAGGGAACCTTTTGTAGTGGCATCTTCCCATGATTCTGGTGAAGAACTTCCATCAAAATGGAACTTCAGTGATATCTATAAAGCGTGGAGTAAGGAAAGCGAAGAAGAGAAGGCTATAGCTGAAGCAAAGAGACAAAAGGATAAGAAGGACAGTAAAGGTATTTCTATCTCTTATTTGCGATCTATGAGCCCCCAGGCAGAACTTGATCTTCATGGCTTGACCAGTGATATTGCTTTATTGAGAACTCGAGAGTTCTTGGAGAAATCCAGAGCAGAAGGACTTAAAAAAGTAAGTATCATCACAGGTAAAGGTAATCACAGTAAAGATGGTAAGGGAGTGCTTCAAGAAGTAGCATTATCAGAGATAAGACTTTCTGGTATTGTTCGAGAAGCATACAATCCTAAAGCAATTGACGGTGGTTCTGGAGCTATTTGGGTTATTTTCAAATCTAAAGGTGAGAAGAAAGTTTATTTCTAATTATTGATAATATGTATCCATTGATTTAGGTCAGTGGATATTTTTTTGCAATAGTTATTGACATATGTCGGAAATGATAGTACCTTATAAACGTAAACGACATATGTCGGAAACAAAATTAATATATAAGGAGCACAATATGCCAAGATTAGATGGAACAGGCCCAGAAGGAAAGGGCGAAATGACAGGAAGAGGATTGGGTCAATGCAATGGTAACAGAACCCAAGTTAGCGTAGGAAAGAACTCTGATACAGATGTACAGAGATATTATGGAAGAGGTAGAAGTATGAATAACAATCAAATGCGTGGAAGAGGAATGGGCCCTTGTGGACAAGGTATGAGAAATGGTCTGGGTCGCAGAAAGATGAACGGTATGGGCCGTGGAATGGGACAAGGTTTGGGCCTTGGAGCTGTTGAAGTTGTCGAAGGTGGTCGCGGATTAGGTCTGGGTAGAGGTAGAGGTTTATCTGCTGGAGCTGGCCGAAAAATGGGAAGAGGTAGAGGTTGGAACTAGTTAGTTTTTAACAATTTATAATACTTCAAAAGCACTGGCTTGGTGATAAGAAAAGATAAAAAGCTGGTGCTTTTTTACGTCCAGAGGATCATTCATATTATTGATTTCAATTAAATAAATGACTTTTTTACTATATATTAAAATATTTATATATATTTTTATTGGTTAAGTGAGATAGTGAGCGCCTCAGCTGTTGTTCAAATATTCAATTTTATAGATTTTTTTTACTCATCATTGCCGATTGCAATGCTTCATATGATAAATAGTGACATATTTCAGAATTTGTCTATTGTTGCCATCTCGTTTTAGACGTAACTTTTATCCAAGTGATTTAGAAAAACGGCTAAACTCAAGGAGATATTTAATATGGAAATTGGAACTTATGATGATAGATTAAAATTATCTAACGGAAATTATGAATCATTGGTACATGCAAGAAAACCAAAGGGTATTGATGATAAAAAAGCTTATATGATTGGAACTGGTATTGGTCCTCTTTCAGCTGCCTGTTTTCTTATAAGAGATGCTCATATGGATGGCAGCAAAATTACATTTCTGGAGAAACTTGATTTACCAGGTGGCTCTTTAGATGGTGCTGTTCAGCAAAATTTGGGATATGTATCTCGTGGTGGTCGTGAGATGGGGCATCATTTTGAAGTTTTATGGGGACTTTTCAGTTCAATACCTTCAGAGGAAGATCCAAGCATGAGTATTCTTGATAATCTTTATTATACAAATCTAGATGATCCAAATTCAAGCAACTGTCGTATTACAGAGAAGCAGGGTCGTCGTTATGATAATGGCAAGTTCAATTTAGGTCAAAAATATGCTAAAGAGCTATCAGAATTCATTTTGATGAAGGATGAAGACCTTCAGGATAAATCTATAGAGGAAATTTTTTCAGATGGATTGAGAAAAACAGATTTCTGGATTTATTGGAGAACTATGTTTGCCTTTGAAGATTGGCACAGTGCACTTGAAATGAAGCTATATCTCAACAGATTCATTCATCATACTGGTGGTCTTCCAAATCTTTCAGCATTGCAGTTCACAAGACATGATCAATACATTTCAATCGTAAAACCTATGATAAAATATCTTGAAGATCATGATGTTAAATTTAAATATGGTGTCACTGTTGAAAATGTTGAATTTGATATCACAGACAGTAAAAAAGTAGCAAAGAAAATTGTAGCAAAAGAGAAGAATGGCAAATCTTTAAATATTGATTTAACTGAAAGTGACTTGGTATTCATAACAAATGGTTCAATGACCGAAGGTTCTGGCTATGGCACTGACACAGAACCCGCTCCATTCAACAAGGAGCCATCTGGCTGTTGGAAGCTCTGGAGAAATATTGCCAAACAATCAGATGATTTCGGTAATCCTGATAAATTCTGTACTGATACAGAGCAGTCAAACTGGGAATCATGCACAGTAACATGTCACGATGAAAGAGTTCCAAAGTATATTGAGAAAATTACAAAGCGCTCTCCTTACGGTGGACATGTGGTTACAGGTGGTATTGTTACAGCAAAAGATTCTGGTTGGCTCATGAGCTGGACTATCAATCGTCAGGGACAATATTATGAGCAACCTGAAAAAGATGTTGCAGTTTGGGTATATGGCCTGTTCACAGATAAAAATGGTAATTACATTCAAAAACCAATGCGAGATTGTTCTGGTAAAGAGATAACAAAGGAATGGTTGTATCACATTGGAGTTCCTGTAAATGAAATTGATGAATTGGCTGAAAGCTGCACTGCAATTCCTGTTATGATGCCATTCATAACATCTCAGTTCATGAAACGCTCTTTAAAAGACCGACCTTTTGTAGTTCCTAAAAATGCAGTTAACTTTGCTTTCTTAGGTCAATTTGCTGAGACCCTAGACAAACCTGGTCGTGATACTGTATTCACAATTGAATACTCTGGAAGAACAGCTATGGAGGCGGTATATGTGCTCTGTGGAGTTGAAAAGGGTGTTCCTGAGGTTTATGCATCTCGTTATGATATTCGTTATCTACTGAGTGCTGCTTCTGCTCTATTGGATGGAGAGAAACCAGAAGTTAAGATTCCTAAAATCGCCAAACGTAAGGTGAAAAAATTGATTAAGAATACTGATATTGAAGATATTTTAAAAGAAAACAACATAATTTAATATTTAAAGGTTAATATAGATAGCAACTGAAAACTCATTGAATTGATGATCGGTTGCTATTTTTTTGATATTTCAGAATCATTCAAGAATAAATATTCATCTGATATGGCATAAAATTGGTATAAATTTATTTATATTGTTTAGTGCTCTCCAATGAGTTATCATATTTATTGAGAGATAGCTCTTAACTTTTAAGATTCGAGGAGGAATATTATGAAAGCTTTTGTAACAGGTGGAACGAGTAATTTAGGTCAAGCTATTTGCATTGATCTTAAGAAAAATGGATTTGAAGTATTTGCAACCTTTGCAAACAATGAAGTTCGAGCACAAGAGATAAGTGCAAAGTACGGCATCACATTTTATCATTTAGATGTGTGTGATGAAAGTGAAGTTAAAAAAGTATTTTCTTTGTTGCCTCCACTGGACTTACTTGTCAATAATTCAGGTGTCTGTTCCTCAAATAAGCAGGTCAATTTAACATTGAATGAATTCAACTCTGTAGTTAAAATCAATACCACAGGAGTTTTTCTCTGCTGTAAATATGCAATTCCAAAAATTGTAAAAGGCGGAAGTATAATAAACATATCATCAATAAATGCATCAGTATCTCTCTGCAAGAGAACAGCCCATTTTGATGCATCAAAAGGTTTTGTTACAGCATATACAAGAAGTCTTGCTGCAGAATTGGGAGAGAATAGAATAAGAGTGAATGCTGTAGCACCTGGTCTTTTGAAAACTCCATATACTGAAGAGAAAGAAGACCCAGTTAAAGAAGTCTTTATCAAAAGAGCAATAATAAAAAGAACAATAGCTCCTGAAGAAATAGCAGATACTGTTATGTTCTTAAACAACAACCATGCAATCACAGGTCAGATAATCAATGTTGATTGTGGATACTTGGTAGGATGATGACAAAAAATATAGCAAGCTTGAAAGCTTGCTATTGTTTAAATCTATGTAAAATATCTGAGAAAATGGACAATAAAACAGGCACAGCAGTCTGTGCCTAATCTCTATCGTTTATTTCGCAAGAATTAACTATCTTTCTCTGTAAATGATTCGACCTTTAGTTAAGTCGTAAGGAGATAGTGCAACACGTACTGTATCGCCTGGTACGATTCTAATATAGTGTTTACGCATCTTTCCAGAAAGATGTGCTAAAATAACGTGATTGTTCTGCAATTCAACGCGGAACATAGTGTTTGGTAGAGCCTCTTTTACAAGACCCTCAACTTCAATTGCTTCTTCTTTGGCCACATAGCCCTCCATAATTATAAGAAACTGTCATACAGTTTAAATGTATTCCCTAATTTGTATTAGTGTTCTTTTCCTGTGCTTTTTTAAGCACTTACTTAATATAGTGTTATTCTTAAAAAAATTCAATAATGTAACATTATTGCTTTCATGTAATTATTGCAATAAATCCTACAATTTACTGAAAGTAGTGATATATCCTTGGATAAAGATAAATAACACAATGAATGGAAGAATATATGAAACATATAATCTGGTCCATCTTGGGAATTTAGGTCCCTTACCTTCGTCAGCTTCAGCTGTGAAGTTTTTAAAGCCCCATCCATAACGTTCAATACAGCAGAACAATAAGAAAATCATTGATCCTAAAGGAAGTAAGGTTGTACTTACAAAGAAATCTTCCAAGTCAAGAACACCTGTTCCACTACCTAAAGGTTGGAAATCTGACCATACATTGAATCCCAGTATGCAAGGTAGTGATAGAACTATTATCAGGAAGAAGTTCATTATGCAGGCTTTCTTTCTAGAGAAATGCCATACATCCATCCAGTAACTTATGATATTCTCAAAAACTGCAAGCAATGTAGATAATGCTGCAAAGCTCATGAATACAAAGAATAATGAGCCCCAGAGGATACCTCCATTCATCTGATTGAATATATTTGGAAGTGTTACAAATATCAAAGATGGTCCTGCATCTGGGCTTATGTTAAAAGCTGAGCAAGCAGGGAATATTATGAGCCCACTTACGATAGCAACAAATGTATCAAGTCCAATAACTCTCAATGATTCTCCAGTCAACGAATGGTCTTTTTCAATGTATGAGCCAAATACAGCCATGGCACCAATTCCCAAACTTAAAGTGAAGAAAGCCTGTCCCATAGCAGCAAAAATAACAGTATCAACACCATATTCAGCCATTCCTAAGAAATCTGGCTTCAAATAGAAATTCAGACCTTCTGCAGCACCATCTAAGAAACATGAGTTAACAGCCAAAATAACCATCAATGCAATCAGAGCACTCATCATTATTTTGGTTACTTTTTCAACGCCATTTTGAAGGCCTCTTCCAACTACAAACATAGCAATTGTAACTGCTAAGATCATCCAAAAAATCATTGGTCCTGGAGTTGAGAGTATATGTGTAAAATGTCCTCCAACTTCTGCTGGAGTCAATCCTGATAAATCGCCTTTAGCTGTTGAGAAAATGTAGGATATAAGCCAACCCGTGACTGTTGTATAGAACATCATGAGAAGATAGTTTCCAACGATTGCTATGTGACCATACCAATGCCATTTTGTTCCTTTTGGTTCAAGAGCTTTTAAAGCTCCACCAATATTTTTTTTACTTGCACGACCAATGGCAAATTCCATAACCATTATTGGGGCACCTAGAATTACCAAGAATATTAAATAAATAAGTACAAATGCACCGCCACCATATTTACCAGTGATGTAAGGAAAACGCCATACATTTCCAAGTCCTATTGCACAACCGGCTGATAATAGAATGAAGCCAAGTCTTGAGCCCAATGATTCTCTTTCAGTTTCCATTTTAAATTTCCTTTTGAAAGTTTTATTTACACATAATTAACATTTGCTTCTGTTAATTATGTGTGTGTGATTGATAATCGTAAAATTATTTAGCGAAGATACTCCAATAACCTTGTACAAAAATGACAAGAATTATTATTGGTAATATGTAGGTGACATAAATCTTTAGCCACTTAGGGAATTTAATTCCAACACCTTCATCAGCTTCAGCGATGAATTTTTTGAATCCCCATCCACTTTTTCTTGTACAGAATAATACAAATAATAAAGAGCCAAGTGGCATTATGGTGTTTGAGATCAAGAAATCCTCCAAATCTAGAACACCAGTACCAGAGCCAAATGGTTGGAAATTTGACCACAAATTAAATCCTAAGATGCAAGGAATTGATAGTGTTATGATTATAAATGCATTTATAAGAGCAGCTTTTTTCCTTGGAACATCATACAGATCAATCCAGTAGCTTATTATATTTTCAAATACGGCAATCAAAGTTGATAGAGCTGCAAATCCCATAAATACAAAGAATAGAACGCCCCAAAGTCTACCAAATGGCATTTGGTTGAATATTGTTGGTAATGTAATAAATAAAAGAGGAGGACCTGCTTGAGGGTCTACGTTATAAGAATAGCATGCTGGGAAGATAATCAGGCCACTCATTATGGCAACAAATGTATCAAGTAAGATGACATTTATGCTCTCTCCAGTTAAAGATTGTTGCTTGCCGATATATGATCCAAAGATTGCCATTCCACCCATACCAACAGATAATGAGAAGAAAGCCTGTCCCATAGCTGCAAAAATTACTTCAGATAAAGAATAACTGTTCAAACGACCAAAGTCTGGTTTCAGGTAAAATTCCAAGCCTTCTTTTGCATTGGGTAATGTAAGAGCATTGATGACCAATATTATCATCAATATCAGAAGTGCTGACATGATGATCTTTGTTATTTTTTCAACACCTCTTTCCAGTCCCAAGGCACAGATGCCAAATCCAATTATAACAGCCATAGCCATCCAAAATATCATTGGAGCAGGTTTTGTTAATGTAGCACCGAAATAGTCAGCAATTTCAGTTGCATTCAAACCAGATAAACTACCAGAACCTATGTGAAAAATATATGCAAAAATCCATCCAGCAATCGTTGTATAGAACATCATGAGAAGATAGTTACCAGCAACTGCAACTTTACCGTAGTGGTGCCATTTTGTTCCCTTTTTCTCCAGTCTCTTCATACTCTTCTCAAGATTACTTTGACCACCACGACCGATTGAAAATTCCATGACCATGATTGGTAATCCCAATATTAGTAAGAAAATTAAATAAATAAGTACAAAAGCTCCTCCACCGTACTTACCTGTTATATAAGGGAAACGCCATACATTTCCAAGTCCTATTGCACATCCTGCACTCAGGAAAATAAACCCAAGTCGACTACTAAGAGATTCTCTTGCCATTTTTGAATCTGCTCCTTTATTTTTATTAAACCTTGCGTAGTCTAATGGTGAAATTGTGAATACGCAAGTATAAAATGGATTTTGCTCAAAATTATGGAAAAATTTGATGTAAAATCAAGTAAATATATATTATTAAACCATTTATCCGCAAAGAGTTGTAAATCGATTTGATTATATTTGACACTATCATACAAATGTGTCAAGATAAAATATAATAAATTCATTATATAAATTGAGGATAAAAGATGGTAGATATTGTTGATATTATAAAAAAAACAAAGAAAAAAACTTTCTCGATCATTGAACCACTGCCGACAGGAGAAATATTTAAGAATCTGTATTCTATTCAAGATGGGGATTCAAATTATTTTATATACAGGAAAGGCCGTGATGTAATTGCAATTGATAGTGGCTATAAAAACAGTCAATTCCGAAAAAAAGCTTTTGAGAACATCTCCATCAAAATTGAGGATGTATCTTCCATATTTTTGACACATATTGATAGTGATCATGCTGGGTGTCTATATGAAGAAAATTCAGGCTTCAAAAATTCAAAGATATATCTTAACGAAAAAGACAGAGGTCATCTGAATAAGAAAAAAGAGCGCTTGAAAATATTTGGTTTCAAGATCAATCATAAATTAGAAGCTATCAATAAAATTAGTTACTTCAGTTGTGATGATGCAATTTTTGTAGGATCCATAAAAATTAAACCAATACTTACAGCAGGACATACTTTAGGTCATACCTGTTTTTTCGTTGATGATAGATATCTCTTTACTGGAGATAGTTTGATCCTCAAAAATGGAGAGGGATACAGATTCTTTGACCTTCTTGGTTTTGATAACAAACAGAACTCAAAATCGTTAATGCTGCTGAAAGAATTTGCAATTCGCAACAACGTTGAATATATAATCACTTCTCACACGGGAATCAGCAAGAATATTGAAAAGGCTTTTAAGTTTTGTAACAGAAAGTTCTCTTGATGAGTATTTTTTCAATAAAAAAAATCTTCTCTGCGTATTTCGTCCAAATTGAGTGATACATAAAAAAATTAAAGATTATTTTATATTAGGCTTAAATATATAAACATTCTTCTAATAACTCCAAAATAGAAATTGATAATTAATTATCTATAAAAAAATATAAACTTTTTATTTATTCGTTTGAGTTGACAGTTTTTCAATAAGTCATAAAAATGTATTCATAAGGTTTATAGGAGGTCCAAAATGGCCAATGTATTAGCAGATTACCTTTCAGAAAATAAAGGTAAAGATTTAGATCCAAGCATGGTAGCCTATGTTGCTTCACTTGAGAAAGTATCTGAAGTTTCACCACTTGTCGCTTCAAGAATAGTCAATGAATTAACAGATCAAAGATCCTACTTAAAATTGATTGCAAGTGAAAACTTTTCAAGTGAAGCTACACAACTTGCAATGGGTAATCTATTGACAGATAAATACAGTGAAGGTTTTCCATACCATCGTTTTTACGCTGGATGTGATAATGTAGATGCTATTGAAGCTGAAGCTTGTGAGCAGGCTTGTGAATTATTTGGGGCAGATCATGCATATGTGCAACCACACAGTGGTGCTGATGCCAATCTTTGTGCTTATTGGGCAATTCTAAATAAAGAAGTTCAAGTTCCTGCATTGGACAAGATTGGAATCTCAAATCCTTCTGACCTTACAAGAGAAGATTGGGATAAAGTTAGAGAGGCATGTGGTAATCAACGTCTGCTTGGTATGGATTATTACAGTGGTGGACATCTAACTCATGGTTACAGACAGAATGTATCAGCACAGATGTTTGATGCTTATGGCTACACTGTTGATAAAGAGACAGGTCTTCTTGACTATGATGTAATTGAAAAACAAGCAATGGAAATCAAACCATTGATCTTCTTAGCAGGATACAGTGCTTATCCAAGAAAGGTTGATTTTAAAAGAATGAGCGAGATTGCACATAAATGTGGTGCAGTATTCATGGTTGATATGGCTCACTTTGCAGGTCTTGTTGCTGGTAAGGTATTCACTGATGAATCAAATCCTGTTTTATGGGCAGATGTGGTAACAACAACAACTCATAAGACCTTAAGAGGTCCTAGAGGTGGTATGATTCTTTGTAAGGAAGAATTTGCTGAGTATGTAGATAAAGGTTGTCCTTTAGTTATTGGTGGTCCTCTTCCTCATGTTATGGCTGCCAAAGCAATCGCTTTGACTGAAGCAAACCAAGATAGTTTCAAATCTTACGCTTCTAGAATTGTAGAAAACAGTGATGCAATGGCTAAAGAATTCATCAAAAAAGGTGTTACAGTTGCAACTGGTGGTACAGAAAATCACCTGATGCTTTTGGATGTAACAGCATCATTTGATTTGAATGGTCGTCAAGCAGAGCATGTTCTTAGAAAATGTGGTGTAACTTTGAATCGTAATGCACTTCCTTTTGATGCAAATGGTCCATGGTACACAAGTGGATTGAGAATTGGTACTCCAGCAGTCACATCTCTTGGAATGGGTGTTGAAGAGATGAAAGAAATAGCTGACATAATAACAGATGTATTGAAGAATTCAAAACCTGCAACAATTACCAAAGGTAAGAATGCAGGAAAAACTTCTAAAGCACGTGCTGTTTGTGATGCAGAAGTTCAGAAAACTGCTAAGAGCAGAATACAAGCTCTTCTGGACAAGTTCCTTCTTTACCCTACATTGGATCTTGATTTCTTGAAGAAACATTTCCCTCTAATCGAAAGTAAATAATTTGGTTCTGAAATAAAAATGATTACCATATCAGTTTGAACAGTTGATGTGGTAATCATTATTTTTATGAAGAATTCGGTGTCTTTTACACCTGTTTGTGTTTCTCTATTCCTTATTTAAAGTTAAAATTGATGCCTCAATGCAGTACTCATCATACTCATAATCCTCATTGTTCAACCTATCAAGCAATAGTTTGGCAGCTTTCTCTCCCATTCCTTTCTTGTTCTGTGCTACTGAATATATTTCAGTATTCAAATTATTCATCCAGAATGTATCATCAAAAGTACCAAATAGAATATCTTTTTGTATTGTGATGTTGTGTTTGTTGAAATATGAAATAGCACCAAATGCAAACAAATCATTACCTGAAATTATGCAGTCAACATGTTTTTCATTTATTACATAATCTAGAATCTTTATCCAATCACTGTCTTTTGCAAGCTCTCCATATATTTTGGGGCGTTTGTTACCAAAGATAATGCACTCTGGATCATATTCAAGATTGCTGTGCTTCATAGCATCTATAAATCCATCAACTCTGAGCTGCATAGTATCATCATGCTGAGGTGCAATGAAGGCAATGTTCTTTGCTCCTTTTTCAATCATCTTGCATGTCAGATCAAATCCACTCTGCTTGTTTGTAGTCAACACTACATCTCTATCAATTGAGTTTGGTTTTCTGTCTATGAATACTGTTGGTATGTTTGAGATAATTGGTTCTAAATTTTTCCAATTATTATTAACAGGTACAACAATGATACCTGCAAAATTCTCAAGACGGCACATCTCAAGTTGAGCTTTTTCTTTTTCAGGATCTTCATTGGAATTTATATAGAAGAGTTCATAACCATTTTCATTTAGAACTGCCTCAATTGCATTACCTAATTCCATATAAAAATAGTGAGCTAGGTTCGATACAACAAATCCAATGACCTTAGAATGTCCATTTCTTAATTTTCTTGCAGTTGGATTCACTCTGTAATTGAGTTCTTTTATTGCTCTATTTACTTTGTCCTTTGTCTCTTCTCGTACATTGCAGGAATTGTTAATTACATGTGAAACTGTTGCTGTAGAAACACCAGCACGAGTTGCAACATCTTTCATAGAAGCGTCATTCATTTTTTATATACCACTCTTTTTTTTAAACGATTAATAAGTCAATAATAAATGAGAACTGCTAAAAATGCAAACATTATTTATTTGATGCATTTATTATGGGTATCTAAGTTCATCATTTTGGATATATTGACATCTGATTATATTTGAAAATCAGATTGCAGGGAGAGTGCAGTTAAGATGAAACCGATGAAAAACATTACATTATGTAATATAAAACAGCTCATTGATTCAGTGATTTTTATGCAATTCTTAAAAATAAATATAGATTTTGTTCTATAAAAATCTGAATTATTACAAAATATATGAAAGAATTACTTAAGTATATATAAAAAATCATACTTTTTTTTGCAAAATTAAATTGAAATATTAACATTCGTACAAATTACAGTTAAAAAAAATATTTTTTTGTTATTTTTCTTTTTTTAAAGCCAAAACAGGGGTATACTATTTGCATGAGTACATTATTAATACAAGGTGGTCTTTTGGTTGATACTGAATGGACCCGACATGCAGATATTCTTATAGATGGACCTAAAATTGTCCACGTAGCAAACAAGATTAGTGAAGATAGTCTTCCACCTGGAACAGAGATTATTTCAGCTGAGGGACTTTGTGTACTTCCTGGTCTTATCGATTCACACACCCATTATCATTTGGTAAGTAGAGGTACAGTAACCGCAGATTCATTTGTTGAAGGTTCTGAACTCGCAGCTTTTGGTGGTGTTACAACTGTAATTGATTTTGCAGATGATGATAAAAAAGGAAATCTTAAAGCTTGCACTAGAGCTCGCATAAAAGAAATGCAGAGTGGTATGGCAATTGATTATACCCTTCACCAAGGTGTTTATTCTTATCGTCCTGGTATAGAAAAAGAACTTAAGGAGCTCAAGGCTTCAGGCGTCAGAACAATAAAACTTTTCACAACATATAAAAATGTTGGATATTTAATTGAGAAACGTGAAGAATTGACTGAGCTTTTTAAAGAATGTAAAAAATTAGATATGATGGTTTGCGTTCATTGTGAAGATGATGCTTTGGTAACCAAAATCAACGATGAATGGAAAGGTACATACACTCCAGCAGATCATGCTGAAATGAGACCTGCAGAAGTTGAAGCTAAAGGTATAGAAACTGTTGCATCAATTGCAAAAGAACAGAACATGAGATTGTACGTAGTCCATCTCTCTTCTAAAGCTGGATTGCAGGTAGTTAGAAAATATCGTGAGATGGGAACAGATATTGTAGTTGAAACAACTCCTCATTATCTTTTCTTAGATAAAACAAAACTTACGGGTAAAGATGGTTCATTATACGTAATGACTCCACCTCTAAGAACTCATGAAGACAATCTTGCATTGCAAGAAGCTTTGATCAATGGAGAGATACAGGTTGTTGCAACCGATCACTGTTCATTCACAAGAGATCAAAAGTTAGAGAGCAATGACTGCAGAAGTATTCTTCCTGGTATTCCTGGAACAGAAGAGATGTTTGCACTTCTTCACACTTTTGCATATGAACATGGTGTTCTTGGTATCTCTCAACTTGTTAATTTGATGTCCACAGGACCTGCTAAGATATTTGGCTTGTATCCACAGAAGGGAAGTCTTCAGGTTGGATCAGATGCTGATATAGTTTTATATGATCCTGATGAAACTTGGGAATTGACTGAAAAAGAATTACATAGCGCTTCTGGTTACACTCCTTATGAAGGACATCAGGTGACAGGTAGAGTTAAATCTACTTACCTCAGAGGTAGACTTGTAATGAGTGAGGATGTTTATTTAGGTATTCCAGGAGATGGTCTATTTGTTCCACAGGACAAAAAGCATCTTGATGAAATTTACTGGCAGTAAACAGACTTGATAAAAATAACTATTACAATCTTATAAAGAAAGTAATAGTTATTTTTTTTGTCTAAATTATCATTTGATTTCAAACATCGCTTCAACAGGATAGTGGTCTGAAAGGCCTACATGACCTGTGATTCTTGGGCTGCTTGCCATCAATGGGATCAATTCATCATTTGTTATGATCTTATCTATGCTCTCGACAATAAATATCTCATCACTGTTTTGGGTACATGGAAATGTTATTGGTGCCTCAAGTTTCAGATACTGAAATACCTCTATCCATCCAAGTTTCTCTTTTATTATTCTGTAAGGATGGAAAGG
>JBFHKM010000053.1:0-18077 GCA_041595335.1 Sphaerochaetaceae bacterium | reverse complement strand
GAAAGAAAGGTATTTCTTTTCTTGATGTCCAATTCAAGCAACACATCATCTATCAGTAGAATAGGATCCTTACCTGTTTTCTTTTTGAAGAACGTGCTTTGAGTGGCCCTGAGTGCTAAAGAAGCAAGTCTGAGTTGTCCAGTGGAGCCAATATTTGCTAAGTCTCCATTTTCAGTGATGATGCTGAACTTATCTCTGGTGATACCAGAATTACAGAAAGTCAGTCTCAATTCAGTCTCTCTTGTGGATGCTAAATATTTGACAATATCTTCAGAGGTTGAACAGTTTTTCCAAGAAGGCTTGTACTGTATTTTTACATTTTTGATTCCCGATACCTGTTCAAAAATAACGGGGAAAATTTGATTCATTTCATATACAGCTTTAACACGACTTTTCATGATATTCAAACCATATTTTGCAAGCAATTCATCATAGATAGGAAGCAAATCATATCTATGCTCTTTGAGTGCTACATTTTTCTGTTTCAATACTTTGGAATAGTAACGAAGATCATCAAAAAATAATCGATCGTACATGCTCAATGTTTGGTTGAAAAATTTTCTTTTGAAATCAGGAGTACCATTTATGAAGTTTATATCTCCATGAGAGAAAACAATACAAGGAATGTTATAAATCAAGTTCTTTCTATCAGTTATGACTTTATCATCAATTTTTATAACTCTTTTTAAATCGTGATAAGAAAAAGATATACTTCTTTTCAATCCTCTCTCATCCTCAAAAGACCCTGCTAAATAAAAAGAATCTTCTTTAAATTTTATGAGTTCTTTTAGGGAATTGGTTCTGAATGAGTTTCCATAACAGAGTAAGTATAAAAGCTCAAGGAAGTTAGTCTTACCTTGACCATTATCACCAATTAGTAAAACTTGTTTATGGTTGATATCAACCTTTTCTGTAATAGAAAGGTTTCTAAAATTTGAAGCAGTTACTTGTAAAAATTTCATTGTGTTTTATTTATGTTGTATCTCCAACGATCCTCCAAAATATATTTTTAAGACTTTTATATTATACAAGATGTATGAAGGAATTAAAACAAAAAAAGAAGTCATTTTAGGTTTTAATTAAAAAAACTTCTTTTCTTTGTTTATATTTTTATTTTTAGGTATCAAACCTGTTGGATTGGCATCAAGATATGAAGACAATCATCAGTTGCATCTTCAGCTAAAATCTTCAATGGTTTTTGTGCACTATCAAAGTTAATTGAGAAATACTCTCCATCCATAGCTTTCAATGGATCTAAGAAGAAATTGTAATTTATAGCGATTGTTACATCATCTCCGTTATAATCACAATTTAACTCTTCAACAGCTTCACCTTGTTCTGTTTCATCACTTGTAAGAATCATTTTGTTATCAGCAATCTGCAAGAAAATTCTAAATGATTTATCTATTACAAACAAACTAACACGGTTGATAGCTTCAATTGTATCTTTTAAATTTAGGATACATTTGAAGTTCTGTTCATTTGGAATGATTCTTGTGTAAACAGGAAAACCTTTCTCAACTAAAGAAGAGTACAAGAAAGTATGATCTCCAATTCTAATAGAAATTGTATTTTTATCTAAAGCAATATCAAAGGTTCCACTTGATGGAAGTGTTCTTTTGATGATTGATACAAATTTATTTGGAATTGTTACTGGTGGGAAATCAATAAGATCTGGACTCATTGCTTTATTCATCAAAGATAATCTCTTACCATCGGTTGCAACCATTGCAACTCCATCTTCAGTTCTATGGAAAAAGATACCACATAAGTAGTGTCTAGTTTCATCTTTACTTGTAGCAAAATCTGTATGATTTATCATGTCTAAAAATGATGAAGAATCTAATGTGAAAAAGTTCTTTCCTTCTGCTGTTTCAACTTCTGGAAATTCATCTGCATCAATAGATTTTATTTCAAAGTTAAAATTCTTATTTGAATCTTTAGGAAGAATTAAAAGACTGTCTTTTTTTGATTCAATAATAATATGAGAAATACCATTAAAAGCTTTCAAAACATCATTGAGTTTATCACATGAAACAGTAGTTGCTCCTTCTTCTAAAGTAGTTACATCCATTATGTTTGTAAAGCCCATATTTCCGTTAGTAGTCTTGACTGTAAGACTGTTTGCTGATGTCTGTAAATATACATTTGCACTGATAGATAATGAACTCTTAGAATTAGTAAAATCCTTAGCAATATTCAATTCTTTGATTAAAGCGTCTTTTTCGCAAACAAATTTCAATTTATTTTTCTCCTCTATTATTAAGTATTTAAATAGTAGTAGTAGTAGTAGGGGTTGTGGATAATGTGCATAACTTTACTATTTTCTTACTGCTAATTAAATTAAACGGTTATTTCCTGTGGATAACTTGTGCATAACCTGTGTATAAGTATCAAAGTTATCCACAGGTTATCCACAAGCAAATGGATTTTTTATAAGTTATCCACAAGCAAGGGCTGTTTATCCACAAGTTATCCACAGGTTATCCACAAGCACTTAAAGCATTATCCCATAAAATCAGTAAAGTTGTCCACAAGTTATCCACAAGAAAAAGGGACTTATCCACAAGTTATCCACAGGTTATCCACAAGTTATCCACAAGCAAAATTATATTGAGTGTATTAATAAGGTGGAAAACTTTCCTATTTATACCTGAAAATAAAGGAGTTTGGGGATAATATTGTGAATAAAATTAATGCTATTTTTACTATAAATATTATAGCATGGAACAGATAAAAATACATAAAAAAAACAGTCAATTTTTATAATTAACTGCTTTCAAATTTTTAATTTTTCCTAATAAAATTTAGTCTTTAATTCTCAATCTTGTTTCTATTTCTCTGACCTCTTTTTGTAGTTGTTCAGAGGTCTTCAATGCTGTTTCAATTTTGTCAATTGCATGCATAATTGTGGTGTGATCTCGAGAGAAATCTGCCCCAATTTCGGTGGTAGAGAAGTCTGTTAAATCACGTGAAATATAGATTGCAATTTGACGTGGAACCACGAATTTTCGAGTACGTTTTTTACTCTTCAAATCGTAGTGAGAGAGCTCATAATAATCAGCAGTTGCACGTATGATTTCATCCACTGTAAATGATGTATTTTCTCTCTCTAAATCCCTATTGGAAGGAGGTATTAAATCCTGTGCTTTTTCCAATGATATATTGGAATTTGTGAAGGATGCAAAAGCTCCAAGCTTCATAAGAGCTGCCTCTAAATCTCTAACATTTGTGTTTATATTTAGACATAGATAATTGATGATATCCTCATCTAAATTTATATTTTGCTCCTTACTTTTTGTACTAAGAATTGCAAATTTAGTTTCATATGTTGGAGGTTTTAGATCAATATTCATACCACGTCCAAAACGAGATAACAATCTTTCTGTCATGTTCTTCAATTCATTCAAAGGTCTATCACAGGTGAACACCATCTGTCTTTTTGTTTCATATAAATCTTCAAAAGTAGAATATAATTCTTGCTGTGTGCTGTCTTTGTTCTGTAAGAAGTGAATATCATCAACAAGCAACACATCAACCTTTCTGTATTTATTTTGAAAGGATGCCATCTGTTTGTTCTGAATAGCTGCAATGAATTCATTTGTAAAAGTTTCAGCATTTACATAGATAACTCTCAATCTTTTTGAATTGCTGCATATGTAGTTACCTATCGATTGGAGAAGGTGAGTTTTTCCTAGACCTACCCCACCGTAAATCAGACAAGGATTGTAAGTTATACCTGGGTTTTTAGCAATTGTATAAGCAACGTTATAAGTGAATGTTGTATTGTCTCCATATATAAATGAATCAAAAGTATAACGTTCATTTAGGTTGCTTTTTTTTCTTATAATATCTATTTTATCAGCCTTGTATTTCCCAAAAGTGTTTTGAGGAGTACTCATTCGGTTGACTATATCTGACGTTGTTTGTTTTACAATATTTGAAGTGATGTCGCTATCAATCGAATTGAAAACGTTGCTGCTGTTGCTGTCAAAAGAAGATGGATTATTGTCTTCAATTTCAACATCATCACTTTCTAGGTTATTGTTATTGCCATAATCTCTTTTTTTCAAATTTTCAACATATTCAGAAGACTTCTGAACAAATGAAACTTTTAAATCTTCTCCGGACAAATCTTTTAAACTTTTATTAATTAGTGTTTTGAAGTTAGTTTCAAAGTAGTTTGATGTGAACTGACTTGTAGCACCAACAATAAATTCATTATTTTTTACTTCGTCGAAGGCAACCCTTTCTGTGAAGGATTTTGTAACTTTTTGTTCTTCGGTTAACCCTAAAAGAATCTCTTGCCATATAGCAAAGTATTTTTCTGATTTTTTATCCATAAGGGCATTTTAACCTTAAAGAATAATGCTTGCAAGTATTATTTAAAAAACCATCTATTTACCTCTAAAATATGGTACAATTTTTATTTGGTATTTATTGTTAGATTAAGAAATTACTTCTGTTTTTAATCCTACAAATATCTCTTGTAAATTAAGTTGGATTTTGGTATAATATAACAAATAATTTAGCTAATTTGGATTGGGTTCAAATTAAGCTATTTTATATATCAAATAAGGAATTATCATGATAGAAGGAATGAATAAGGATGAGTCTTCTTTAGATGATTTAGAAGTTGAAAAGACTTCTAATGAAAAGAACTCTCAAGACTATGGTGCCGGAAATATCCAGGTTCTCAAAGGGCTAGAGGCAGTTCGGGTTAGACCAGGTATGTACATTGGTTCTACAGGCATCGATGGATTACATCACTTAGTTTATGAAGTTATTGATAATAGTATAGATGAAGCTATGGCTGGTTTCTGTACTCACATTGAAGTAACAATAGCTAAAGATGATCAAGGGAATGAAGTCTGCTCCGTAAAGGATAATGGACGAGGTATTCCTGTTGAGATGCATCCAACAGAAAAGAAGAGCACTCTTGAAGTCGTTTTAACACAACTCCATGCTGGTGGTAAATTTAACAACAATGCTTACAAAGTCTCCGGTGGTTTACATGGTGTAGGTGTTTCATGTGTTAATGCTCTTTCTGATTATTTGGAAGTACAGGTATTCAGAGCACCCGATGTTTATCATCAGGTCTACAAAAAAGGTGTCCCACAGGCTCCAGTAGCAAAGATAGGTAAAACGGACATCAATGGAACGTTGGTTACTTTTAAGCCTGATTTTACAATCATGGAAGCAAATAGCTTTGATTATGTAGTTTTAGCTCAACGTTTCAAAGAACTTTCTTATCTCAATAAAGGTTTGAGGATCACTATTGAAGATAGAAGAGATCTAAATGAAATAAAATCAGAAACTTTCCATGCGGAAGGTGGACTTGGCGAATTTGTAAGTTATCTCAATGAGTACAAAAAAGTTATTCATGACACACCAATTCACTTTGAAGGTGAAAAAGGTGGAGTTCAAGTAGAGATTGCACTTCAATACAACGACAAATATGATCAGAAAGTTATAACTTTTGTAAACAACATCAACACACGTGAAGGTGGTACTCACCTATCAGGTTTTAAATCTGGTTTGGCACGTACAATAAACAATCAATTACAGAAAAATCCAAAACTACTTAAAAAATTCAGTGAGAAGCTTGATTCAAGCGATATCTCTGAAGGTATTGTTGCTTTGATTTCAGTTAAGATGCCTAATCCTCAATTTGAAGGTCAGACAAAGATGAAACTCGGTAACAGTGCTGTAGCAGGTATTGTACAGTCTTTGGTTTATGAAAAACTAGGAAACTTCCTTGATGAATATCCTAATGTTGCAGAAGCAATTTTAACTAAAATTATCTCTGCTGCACAAGGTAGACTTGCTGCTAGAAAAGCTAGAGAGCAGATCAGAAAGAAAAATGATGGCGGTGGATTACCTGGTAAATTGGCAGTTTGTAGTGAAAAAGATCCTGCAAAATGTGAGGTATTCATAGTTGAGGGAGATAGTGCTGGTGGTTCTGCAAAGCAAGGCAGAGACCGTTCATTCCAAGCTATTTTACCACTTTGGGGTAAGATGCTTAACGTTGAAAAAGCGCAGGAATATAAAGTTATTGGAAACGATAAACTTCAGCCTATCATTCAAACAATTGCTGCAGGTATAACAAGATACAATAACTCTGTTGATATTGATGAAACTGACGAAGAAGGACTTACAGCTCCTGAAAACGATGAGTATGAAACAACATTTGATGTAAGTAAAGTTAGGTATCATAAAGTTATCATTATGGCTGATGCTGATGTTGATGGTTCTCATATCAGAACATTATTGTTGACATTCTTCTTCAGATATATGAGACCTCTAATCGAGGCTGGATATGTTTATTTTGCAATGCCACCTCTTTACAAAATCACCATAGGCAAGAAATCTTATTATGCTTATGACGAAGAAGCAAGAGTTCGTATTCTAGAAGAAAATAATATTGTGGATTCTTCAAAAGGTGTCTCCATTCAAAGATATAAAGGTTTGGGTGAGATGAACCCTGAACAGCTTTGGGAAACAACAATGAACCCAGAGACCAGAATGATATCTAGAATTCATTTGGGTGATGCTGAAGAGGCAGATAGAGTGTTCTCAATGTTGATGGGCGAAGACGTTCCACCAAGAAGAGAGTTTATTGAAGCTAATGCACAATATGTAGACAATTTAGATGTATAAAAGGAAGTCAAGATGGACGATCAAATAAACGAAACGGATGAGCGAACAATTGTAGTTGACGTATCTAAGGAGATGAAAACATCTTACCTTAACTACGCAATGTCAGTAATTGTTTCAAGAGCTCTACCTGATGTTCGTGATGGTTTAAAACCTGTACATAGAAGAATTTTATTCGATATGTTTGATATGGGATTAAAATCTAGCGGACCAAATAAAAAATGTGCAAGAATTGTAGGTGATGTTTTAGGTAAATACCACCCACATGGAGATGCTTCAGTATATGATGCTTTAGTACGTTTGGCTCAAGATTTCTCACTGAGATACCCTGTGGTTAGCCCACAAGGTAACTTCGGTTCAATTGATGGTGATCCACCAGCTGCAATGAGATATACAGAAGCTAAGATGAGTAAAGTTGGTGAAGAGATGTTGATGGATATCAATAAAGATACCGTTAATTATGGTCCAAACTATGATGATTCAATGGTTGAACCAACTGTATTACCAGCGGCTTTCCCTTTCCTTCTTGCTAATGGTACAAGTGGTATCGCAGTTGGTATGGCTACAAATATGCCTCCACACAACTTACAAGAAATCAGTGATGCTATTGATGCTGTTATTTCAGATCCAGATATAACTATAACTGAGTTAATGAATTACATGCATGGTCCTGATTTCCCTACCGCTGGTATTATCTACGGTATGAATGGTATCAGAGATGCCTTTACAACAGGTAGAGGTAAGATTGTAATCAGATCTAGATATGAAATTGAAGTACATGAACATGGTAGAGACCAGATTGTATTTACAGAATTACCATATCAGGTAAACAAACAGGAACTTGTTAAGAAAATTGATACTTTGAGAAAAGATAATGCAATTCCTAACATAGCTGCTGTTAAAGATGAATCAGATAGAAATGGTATCAGACTTGTAGTTGAATTGAAGCAAGGTGCTGAAGCTTTAGTTGTATTGAACTTATTGTTCTCTAGAACTGCTCTTCAATCAAACTTCAATGTAAACAACTTGGCTCTTGTTAATGGTAAACCACAGCTGTTGAATTTAAAACAGATGCTTGTTTACTACATCAAGCACAGAGAAGATGTAATTACAAGAAGAACTAGATTTGATTTGAAAAAAGCTCAAGAGAGAGCTCATATCTTAGAAGGTATGAAAATTGGTCTTGATCACATTGATGAAGTTATCGCTATTATTAAAGCTAGTGATAACAATGCAATGGCTTCTAGAAACTTACAGGAAGCATTTGGTTTGGATGAAATTCAAGCTAATGCAATCATAGATATGAAACTTGGTAAGTTATCACATCTTGAAGCTGGAAGAATCTTAGACGAATTAGCAGAACTTGAACAGAAGATTGCTTACTTTGAAGATCTGTTGGCACATGAAGATAAAATTCTACAGGTAGTATCCAGAGAGAATAAAGAGATGTGTGCACGTATATCTGCTAAAGATAGACGTTTGACAGAAATCATTCCTCAAGAACTTGATGATAAGAACATCGGTGATTTCATTAAGGAAGAACAGGTTGTTGTTTTAATCAGTAATAAGGGATTTGCAAAACGTATTCCTCTTGAAGAGTACAAAGCACAAGGAAGAGCTGGAAAAGGCTCAAAGACAGCCAAACTACAGGATAATGATTTTGTAGAGCATATGTTTATCTCATCTACCCATGAATATGTAATGTTCGTAACCAGTTATGGTAAGGCATACTACACCAAGGTATTTGATATTCCTGAAGCTTCTAAATACGCAAAAGGTACAAGCATAAAGAACTTGATTCAGCTTTCAAACGATGAAAAGATCACAGGTATCATCAACTTCACAGAATTTGATGAGAATGTATCTCTGATGATGGCAACTCGTAAGGGTGTCGTCAAACGTTGTAGCTTGAGTTTGTTCCAGAATGCAAGACAGAGAGGTATCAAAGCTATAATACTTGATGAAGATGATGAACTACTCCACTGCGAATTCGTTGGTGAAGAAGATCAGGTCATGTTGATCACCAAAAATGGTCTTGGATTGAAAGTTGCTGTTGAACAGATTCGTTCTATGGGACGTGCAACTCGTGGTGTGAGAGGAATTAAGCTCAGAGGTGACGATGAACTAGCTGGTCTATTGAAGGTTGATGAGAACAAGAGAGTTCTTATGGTTACAGCTCATGGTCAAGGAAAACAGGTTAATTTTGATCAGTTCATGGAACACAACAGAGGTACTCTAGGTCAGAAAATCTTCCGTGTAGATGGTAAGACCGGTGTAATTATCAGTGCTTTAGCTGTTAATGAAGAGAACGATATTGTATGTGTAACAATGCAGGGATTGACTGTAAGAGTTCATGTAAAAGATATCTCAATTCAGGGCAGAAACGCTGCTGGTGTTAAGGTTGTTACCTTAAAAAGTGACAAAGATAGTATCGTTGCAATAGCTCAAACTGCTGTAGAAGAAGATTCTGATGATGAATCTGAAGATTCTGAAAACGGTGAAGAAAAAGAGCAAATCATTACAGAGCAAGAAAATAGCTCAAATAATGAATAACTCTAAAAATTGAGCAAAAAAGCGAGATAATTTAATAGGTAACCAAGTTACCAAAAAAGACCACCCTTTATATACTTAGGGTGGTTTTTTTGTACCTATAGACATTATTTTGATTTTGGGTATTTAAACCTATCTGTAACTATATATAGTAACATTAGGTATAATATATATTTTAATTCTTTACATAGTATATAATTATCTAATTTGAATTGAGGTTAAAAATTCATATTTTATCGTTACCATAAAAAAAAGGGGTATTTTTTTAAATCAAGTGCTCTATTTGGTGATTATTAACTCTTTGATGGATATTTATAGGGGAATATTCAATTTTAAAAGCTTTGATAAATTTATCTATTTATTGTCATATATGGAATTTGCTGCTGGAATATGGCTATATGAGTCCAATTTGGACTCTTAGGAGGGTAGGGGAGGGGTATTTGTTGTGAATATTTGGAGACCTGACGGATAAATGAATAAAAACACCTCAAAAAAACTATATAATTAATATGAGAGTTCCATTAGATCTTTTTATGTAGAGTACAATGTTTCACGTGAAACATGTTTCATGAGTTATTACGATTACTTTATACTTGAGATCTCTTCTTGTTTGTATATATTGGATGAGCTGCTATTGAAGGTCCAAGAAGAATTTTTTAAATATTTACAGATCTCTCATTCAGTACAGAATATTTTTTGAAATTTTATGATAGCAGCTTTCTTTCTGTTTGGAACGGAGAATATCATGCTGACGAATCTGATGATTCTATTAGGGGATAAAAAAACTCACCATATTTCTGATTATAAAATCAGAAATAAAATGAGTTAGTAAATAACAGAAGACAATATTAATAATAAAACAGTATTCATGATTTGTATACTTTTATTTTAATAAATCTTCTGTTTTTTATGGAAAATTTGAGATTTAATAATTAAACGCTCAATACTTCGATTTCTGCATCTACTTTGTCTCTTAGATAACGTTCAACGCCACCTTTAAGAGTCATTTGAGACATTGGGCAACCTGCACATGAACCAACAAGTCTAACAAAAACTTGTTTGCCGTCCATTTTTATATATTCTAAGTCGCCACCATCTGCTTGTAGTGATGGTCTGATTTCATCTAATGCTTTGATTACTGATTCTTCCATTGAAGTGTGCTCCTATAATTAATGTATTAATTCTTGCGGTATCTATGATAAATCCTCTTTACCATATGTATATACAATAATATAGCTAATTAGTCCTCAAACGTCTATATACTCCCTATTGTTTTAATAGAAAATTTATATAAAGTTACAATTGTCGATTTTGACGTTTTTTGAAGGCTACTTTATAAAATTCTTACTGACATAAATTCTTTTATGCCTTATATTAATTTATATGAGTGCAAATAAATTAATTTTTTTAAATCAAAAAGGTGGAGTTGGTAAAACTACTAGTGTAGTTAGCTTAGGCGCAGCTCTAGCTAAGTTGGGTAAGAATGTATTATTGATAGATTTTGATTCTCAAGGAAACTTAACAAGTTCAGTTTCGGCTGATAACAGTGTTCCTGGAGTTTATGAGGTCGTAACAAAACAAGTTAGCGCAGTTGATGCTTGTCAATCAACCAGTATTACTAATTTGCACGTTATTTCTGGTAATATTGATCTTGCTGGGTTGAATGTTGAATTGGTTGATGAAGATAACAGAAATTTCTTCGTTAAAGAAGCACTTGCCCCCCTTGATTCTATGTTTGATTACATTTTGGGAGACTGTCCTCCATCATTGGGTATTCTTACCGTCAATTCTCTAGTTTGGGCTGATCATGTTGTGATTCCATTGCAATGTGAGTATCTAGCTATGGAAGGTTTGAATTTATTGATGAGAACAATAGCAAGTGTTAGAAAGTCTTTAAATACCAATTTAGATATTCTAGGTATTCTTTTTACTATGTATAGCAAGAGAAATAAGCTCGCTTATGAGGTAGTTGAAGATGTAACTAAATACTTTCCTGATAAGGTTTTTAAAACAATCATACCTAGGAATGTAAGGCTATCAGAAGCACCTTCTCATGGACTACCAATCTTTGCATATGATGCAAATTGTTCTGGAGCTAAAGCTTACTTGAGTTTTGCTGAGGAGGTTATCAAACGTGTCGAATAGGATAAAAAAAGGACTTGGAAAAGGAATGGGATCCTTAATTGGTGACTATTCAATGGATTTTATCAAAAGTGAGATTGAGAATGAGGTCACTGAAACATTCACAAAGAACAAACAGGAGATTCTCAATGTTGATATCGATAAGATCATAATAAATCCAAATCAACCAAGAAAGCATTTTGATGAAACAGCTTTGAAAGAATTATCTTTATCAATAGAGAGCCAGGGGATATTGCAACCAATGCTCGTGGAGAAAATTGATAATGATAAATATTCAATTATAGCTGGTGAAAGAAGATATCGTGCTGCTAAATTAGCAAATTTGAAAGAAGTTCCTGTAATTGTTAAGTCCTTCAATGATATTGAAAGACTTGAAGTTGCATTAATTGAAAATATTCAAAGAGAAAACCTAAATTCGGTTGAAGAAGCGCAAGCTTATTACTATCTTTTGAATGAGTCTGGTTTGACTCAGGAAGAAGTTGCTAAAAAGGTCGGTAAGAGCAGATCAACTATAGCAAATAGTGTGAGATTGCTTCAGTTGAATGAAGTGATGAAGAAGAGTTTGGAAGATGGCACAATCAGTGCAGGACATGCTAGAGCTCTTCTTTCTCTTGCAAATCCTGCAGATAGAAAGATACTTGAGAGGAAACTTTTGAGTGGAAATTTGTCTGTTAGAGAGGCTGAAAAAATTGCTAGTAACCTAAACAGTGGTAAGCGCAATAATCCTGAAAAGGATGCAAAAAGTAGCAGAAAAAGCGATGAAGACGCTAACGGAATAGACCCAGATTTACAGTCAATTCAAGAGAAATTTATCAGTGAAATTGGCAGTAAAGTTGAGTTCAAAGGTAGCGTAAATAAAGGAAAATTTACTATTTCTTATAATAGTATGGAAGAATTAGAAAGATTATTTCAGCTCATCTCACCCGATGGTGATTTGTTTGAAATATAAGGAGTAATTACATAATGAGTAACGAATTAAAAGATGGAATGTATGCTAGCATCGACACAGATAAAGGACTAATTACTTTATCTTTGGAGTTTAAAAAAACACCAATGACCGTATCTAACTTTGTTGGATTGGCTGAAGGTTCATTGAATAAAGAAGACGAAGGTGAACCTTTCTACGATGGTTTGAACTTCCACAGAGTAATCGACAATTTCATGATCCAAGGTGGTTGTCCTTTAGGTACTGGAACAGGTGGTCCTGGCTATAAATTCCCTGATGAATTTGATAAAACTTTACGTCACACAGAAGGCGGAATGCTATCAATGGCTAACGCTGGTCCTGGCACAAACGGAAGTCAGTTCTTCATCACACATGTAGCAACTCCTTGGTTGGATGACAAGCACACAATCTTCGGTCACGTTGTTGAGGGCATGGATGTTGTAAACAGCATTGCTCAAGGCGATAAAATCAAAACTGTTAAAATTATCAGAGTTGGTGAAGAAGCTGAAGCTTTTAAAGTAACTAAAGAATCTTTCCAAGAATATGTTGATAATGCTTCAAAAGCGAGTAGAGCTAAAAAAGAAAAAGAAATGGCTGGTGTTATCGAAGCTGTTAAAAAAGCATACCCAGACGCAATAGAAACTAAATCAGGCTTGAAGTACATCGTTACAAAAGCTGGTGATGGTAAAGCTAGTCCAAAGATGGGACAGCAAGTAACTGTTCATTATGAAGGTAAACTTCTTGATGGTACATTGTTTGACTCTTCTATCAAGAGAGGCGAAGCTGCATCATTTGGTATCGGTCAAGTAATTGAAGGATGGAATGAAGCTTTGATGACAATGACTAAGGGTGAAAAAAGAACTCTAATCATTCCACCAGAACTAGGTTATGGTGAGATGGGTTACCCTGGTGTGATTCCACCAAACGCTTACCTTGTATTTGATGTAGAATTATTGAGCTTCTAAGTTAAATAGTTATATATAACAATTTACATAAGACAGCTGCTGGACATTTTAAAGATGTTTGGTGGTTGTTTTTTTATGTTTCACGTGAAACATTTTTTCAAAATATGATGAAAAGAATACCTCTTTGAGATGTTCAAAAAAGAGCTGTGAGACACTCTTATGATGCGGTGGTAAACTTTTACACTTTTACAATATAAATGGCTTTGAGATAGGAAAAAAAAATGCTGCATTGAAGCAGCATTGTATATGAAGTTGAGTTGTTAAGCAATAAATTTAATAAGCACAGGGAATCCAATAAATGTACCTATTGCAGATCCTACAGAACAGATGAAGAACACAAGCAGGCTGTGCAAAGCTTTGTTCTTGTACCAACCTTTCAGTGTCAGAGCATCTTCTCCCATATTGGTGAAATCTTTGACGCTTGGCTTTCTGAATTTGAGCTCAAGCAAGGCAGATACTATCCCTACTCCTATAGTCGGGTTGAGACTTGTGAACGGGGCTGCCAGCATACTGATCACTATTGTAAGCGGATGAGCTAATGCTACAATACCACCAATTCCTGTGAATACTGCATTTACAAGTATCCAATACTTGAACATCTCTATTCCTGATGTCCATCCGGAAGAGGCAAATCCATAAACTATCAATCCAACAATGATGGTTGGAATCAGATATTTTAAAACCTTACCAGTCTTTCCTGCGGGAGGAACTGTGTTGATCTCTTTGAGGTCTGTTACGCCCTCACCATCTTCCAATTTCTGTAAGTTTCTCAATATACCTTGAGTGTGTCCTGCACCTATGACGCCCAGTTTCTTGTTTCCTGGAGCCTGATACATGCTTGTTGCAAGGAACTGATCTCTTTCATCAATAAGAACTTTCTTTACTGTTGGAAGCTGCTTTGCCATCTCATTGAGCATGGTCTCAAGAACATCTCCCTTTTTGAGTTCTTCAAGTTCCTCTTCTGTTATCTCTTCTTTACTGAAAGCAGCACCAATTAGTGTTCCTAAAAGTTTGCATTTGTTCCAAAAATTTGAGTTTCTCCAGGCACGTTTGAATGTTGTTTGAATCTCTCTATCACAGAAAGAAAATGGGATTTTTTTCTCATCTGCAATCTTTGCAGCGCCAAGAATTTCCTCACCAGGTTTTGAGCCTGTCTGCTCTCCCATTCTTCTCTGAAATGAAGCTAAAGCCATATTTGCAAGAAGAAGGAAACCTTTGCCTTCTTTTAAAACTTTTGTGATAGTCGTGCTATCCCATGATGTTTGATCATCTTTGTCTTTATAACGAGTTTTATCTAATTCAATGCAGACTCTGTCAGGATTGAATTCATCCATATATGAGGAGACCTCATCAACACTACCTTTCGATATGTGAGCAGTTCCTATTAACAGCAACTCTTTATCATCCTTGAAGGTGATCTTATGTACTGTATCACTTATTGTTTCAATTTTCATATGTTAAAATATACATAGCATTTTAGATGACGTAAAGAGAAAAGTTTAATAATCGAAGTAATTCATATCAAAAGAGGGATTTATGTAAAGAAATTAATTGATTATTAGCATAATCTTCTATAATCTGATTGCTATGGATACATTATTTTACCTTTTCAAGCTGATTGGGGCTCTGATAATTGGAGTTGGCTTTGGAAAGATTGTCAGTAAGAAAGTCTGCTCTGTAGCGGCTAAATTACAGGTTGTTAATTTATATTGTTTGCTCTTCTTCATGGGAATAAATACGGGCTCTATTGAAGGTATTTTGACCAAGTTGGATACCATAGGAGCCAGAGCTTTTCTTGTTGCAGCAACCAATATTTTGGGATCAATTGCAGTTGCCTTGATTGCCTCTTTCTTAATCGATAGAAAGAGTGGATTGGCTGTTGATAGCAGTGGCAAAATTGATACAGATAAGGTGAATGTCACCTCTAAAGATGTCAATGAAATACTTGGTGGAGAGATCAGTGAAGAAGGTAAGGAACTGCTGAAAAAACATAAAATACAACGGCTCTTCATGATAATAAAAGAACCAGTTCTTCTTATTTCTATTGTTATTTTAGGAATGTTTGCAAAGCTCTTTACAGGTGCTTTTGAATGGTTTGAACCATCGGTAATTACCTATCTACTCTATGCACTTCTGTTCTTCTCTGGAATATCCATTGTCAGTTCAGATCTGAAGATTAAAGAGGTGTTTTCCTCTCCATGGCTTCTGTTGCTTCCTGTATGGACAATACTTGGGACTTATCTGGGTGCCATGATCCTTCCGTTTGTTACACCATACACAATCAAAGAGAGCTTGGGGCTGTCTTCTGGCTTTGGCTGGTACAGCTTATCTGGAATAATGATAACTGATCTGGGCTATCCAATTCTTGGATCAATATCCTTCTTGGCCAATGTGTTCAGAGAGAGTCTGACTTTCTTCTTGATACCTCTTCTAGCTAAGTTTGGAAGGAAGTTCTACTATCCATCAGTGTGCTCAGGAGGAGCTACAACAATGGATGTGACACTGCCAATACTTACATCTCACTTTGGAGTATCAACCATGGTCTCCAGTATGTATCACGGATTGACGCTCACAATACTGGTACCATTTCTTATACCTCTATTCTTCTAGTTTTAGAATTATTTGAGACAATATAACCAAGGCATTTTCCTTTAGAAGTCTAAAATGGAGAGTGCCTTTTTTATTTGTTGTGCTGTTGCAAATAAAAGGAATGAACATTGAGAACAGAGCATTGCTTTCTGGTGCAATGGGGTACTGTGAGAGCATGTATTTTCCTTCTGGTATTTCCATGTTGTGATCGTAAAGAGGAATCTCATCACCGTTAAGAACTGCCTCTCTGACCTCTTCTGTTGGAGGTTCTGCGTATCCCATCGCCTCAAGGGAGATCTTCACATTGTCTTTAATCAGATATGAGAACTCCATAACACCCTCACATCCTGTTGGCTCTTCTTCTATTTTCTTGAGCAAAATCTTATAGTTTTTCTCAATATCTGATCTGTCCTCAATCGCAATTGATTGATATACCAACGGTTGAAAGAGGTTTAATTTTAGGGAATTTTGATTTGTCATATAATCTAAAATAAAGGATAATAACCAATCCGTCCATTATTATTTTTATTTAATTTGTCTTATAAGGCCAATTGGTATGTTCTTGCATTTTAAAGTTCATGTAACAGTATTTAATAGCAGTCAAGAACTTGTTTTATTTCATAAAAAAATCTATTCTTATAGAAGACATAAGAACATTATGAAAAAAAACTATTGGTAGAGACAATAGTATACAGGAGAAGAATTTATGCATCCAGATAAAATAACAGATAATGTATATCGTGTTGCAGCAAAAATTGGCACCAGGGATTTATTTGAAGGTATTTGGCCAATTCCGAACGGTGTAATGCTCAATTCTTATATAATCAAAGGCGAAAAGAAGAATGTTTTGATTGATCTTGTAAAAGATTGGGATGGCGCAGAGACAGCAATTGAAGATGAACTTAAGGAATTAGATCTTGAAATTAAAGATATTGATATAATTGTTATCAATCATATGGAACCTGATCACACAGGCTCTTTGAATACCTTTAGAGATAAAAATCCTAACATTGAATTTGTATGCAGTGCTAAAGCAAAACCTTTAATTGAAGCTTTCTATGACGTACATGATAAAATTACTGTAGTTAAAGATGGTGATACAATCGATCTTGGTGGAAAGACTTTAGAGTTCTACATGACTCCAAATATTCACTGGCCAGAGACCATGATGACATACTTAGTTGAAGATGGAATTTTATTCTCATGTGATGCTTTCGGTGCTTTTGGTCGTTATGACAGTGCTTTTGATGATCAACTATCTGAAGCAGAGAGCAAGATGCTTGATACAGAATTGGAACGTTACTATGCAAATATTGTGAGCTCATTCTCAACATTTACATTGAGAGGAATTGAAAAAGTAATCCATTTGCCTATTAAATTTGTTTGCCCATCCCATGGTATCATGTGGAGAGAGGATCCTTGTAAGGTCGTCAATTGGTACAAAAAATTAGCTACATATATGAATGGTCCTCAGGAAAAAGAGATCACAATTGTATGGTCCAGCATGTACGGTAACACACAGGCTATTCTTGATAGCTTCATCAAAGGTGTTGAGAGTGAGGGTGTGAAGCTTCATGTTATGCAGGTTCCTCAAACTCACGAATCTTTTGTACTTGAGAAGGTATGGAGAAGTGCAGGAATAATTGTAGGTATGCCTACTTATGAATACAAGATGTTCCCACCAATGTTCACAGTTCTAGATCAACTTGAGAGATCTCATGTTAACAAGAGAAAGATTGCAAGATTTGGCTCTTACGGATGGTCAGGCGGAGCTAACAAGCAGTTCATGCCTTTCGTAGAATCTATGAAAATGGACTTCATGGGAGAGGTAGAATATCAAGGTGCTCCTTCACAGGAAGACAAAGATAAAGCATTTGCATTGGCTGTTGAGATGGCTAAAGCAATCAAAGAAGCTTAGATCAATAACTGCAGATATATTTACATTGGAACAGCCTTCGGGCTGTTCTTTTTTCTTTCCCTTATCTGTTTCATTTTATTTATATTTCTTTTAATATTTTATATGAAATATCTATGCTCAAAGACTGAATACTTTTCGTTCAGGGCCGAAATAAAGCCATTTCTAGGCACTTTCTCTTTTAAGTCAACAAGTTTAACATCTGCAGCAACAGATTGATAAATAGAGCCAATTTTTACGCTCATGCAAGTCTGCTGTCTGTATAAAAACCCAGTAAGAATAATCTTTCGGTGGTGTTTTTCAATGAATTTTT
>JBFHKM010000052.1:0-18147 GCA_041595335.1 Sphaerochaetaceae bacterium | reverse complement strand
TCAAAAACATTTCCTTATTTAGCATCCATCATTCTCTCCATAAATTTTTTCATTCAAATGTCTATTTATTATTAATATTTAATATTCCATTTTTTTCTCATAATATAACAAAAAGTATTAGTTTTAAAGGATATAATTAGTAATATAATAAAAATAGGCCCAATAATATGAGCCTATGAATTATTAATCTATTTAAAAATATAGCAATCAAAGAATTTGAACATTGTTACAAAAAAATTGATGTTGCTTTTATATCAAAATGCAGTTTGGAACAGGTCTCTCATCCTCTGTCACTGTATCATCAAGTCTATCTGCTATTTTAAGATATTTTTTATCCTTATATATCAATTGAGCTGATCCCCCTCCGTCAAGATTGACAAGATTTCTTATTCCCTTAGATTCACAGAAATCAGCAAACTCACTCAAAGAAGCTCCGCAGCTCTCTTTACCTTTTATATAACCAAGCTTTCCAGCACCTTCTGCCCAAATAAGAATTGGTTTGTTATCTATCTCTCCAAGCCCTATTCTTGCTGCCCTACTTTTATGAAAATTCATAGGATATACAGTAGATGGATAAGGAGCACCATTTCCATCATACATAGGACATGACATCTCAACTTCTTTAAGACCATCAATCATCATAGCAGGTCCTACCTGAATACCAAACTTGTAGTTTTTCTTGTTTTCATATTCAACTCTGTGAGATGTAAGTACAACATCTCCTTTGACTTGGATGATGAACCCTGCCATTGGGACTCTTGATTGACCACCTTTTTTCAGCGCAACAACTTCAGAATTGACTATGATTATATCATAACCATCCACTTTATCAGTCACTCTTGTCTCTGGGCGATAGAAATACTTTGTACTTGAACAATTGGTGAATACTTTATCCCCAATTGTTATTTTCATTCCAGCCAATTCTTTATGTCGGATTACAACTGTTCCATCCTCTTGAACTAAAAGAGCCTTTCGATGATTTAGAGGGGGTAAAAGTATTTTATTTTTGTAAAGAGCAAGGCTGTGTGGAGTACCAATCAAATCATAACCACTGTCTCGATCAAACATTTCCATCAGGAAAAAATGAGAATTAACTTTCAATGAATATCCTTTTATAGAACTCATATATCCAAATCCGTCATAAAGAGGAAGGAATAAAATATCCCTCTTAGTACCTCTTGCACAGCTAACCAATTCTTGACTCTTCAGCACATCAAAGATTCTCTGTAAATTATAATCCTCAAAAACTAAAGTTCCATCAACTTCTTTGACCTTTCCCTCATGAGAAGCTTTCTGAAAGTAATAATTCACCAGTATTGTCTTATCATAAATTTCACCTAAATCAGTATCATTAGACAGCTCCAATCCAAGTGATTCTGGTACTTGATAGAAGTAAAGAATGCCATATAATGATGGATCTTTTGGTATTATATTCAACCTATATAGGTTGCTGAATTTAACCATGACCTTCTTTTCAAATTTTGGAACACCAAATTTCATATCTTCCCAATCAAAACCAGTTACAACCTGGTACTTTTGAATATTTCCATCATCTAATTTAACTGTATCTATATATGTATTCATTAATTAATTATCCTTTTATTCCTGAACTAAGAGATCCTTCAATTATATATTGTTGACTGAATATGAATACCACTATCAGTGGTAATATGGAGAGTACACTACCCGTCAAAAGCAAATTCCATCTGGCAGAATACTGACTTTGGAATTGCGTCAGGGCAAGCGTGACTGTCTGTAATTTTTCTTTTGATAGATATAGCATTGGTCTCAAAAGGTCATTCCAATTGTTCATAAATGCTATTATGAATAGCGTTGCTACAGGAGCACTGCTTTGAGGTAAGAAAATATTGAAATACATTCTTCCTGCATTAGCTCCATCTATAACACCTGCATCAAGAAGTGAATTAGGAATCTGTTCAAAATATTCCTTCATCATAAATGTACCAAAGGCTCCAGATAAGAAAGATGGAATGATCAATGGTAAGAAAGTATCAAGCCAATTCAATTTCATCATTATGTAGTACTCAGGTATTATTGTTACTTGAACAGGAACCATGAGAGTCAACAGAAGCAGGGAGAATACAATCTTGCTGCCTCTAAATTTCATCTTTGCAAAGACAAAGCCACTGAGTGTGCAGACAATAATCTGTCCAAGTGCAGCAAGTCCACTTACCAGCAAGCTGTTCAATGTATAGCGGCCAAAATTATAATCTTTTATTACCGCAATGTAGTTCTCAAACATATTTCGCTTGAAAAGTAGATCTGGAATGCTAAATATTTCTTTAGTGAATATATGTTTCTCTGTGTTGAATGAATTCTGAACCATCCAAAGGAATGGAAAGATAGCCAAAAGAGCAAATATAACTAGAAATATCAATCTTAATGGATTTATTTTGTTTTCATTTTTCGTCATTAAAATCCTCCTAGTATAATGGTTTTGCCCAATTCTTTTTGATATAAAAGTTGATTGATGTGAGTATGATAACAAACAGCAAGAGCACCATTGATATAGCTGATGCATAACCTATTCTGAAGTATTGAAATCCATTTAAATAAACATCATAAACAAGAGTGTTTGTTGAGTTCTGTGGTCCACCTTTTGTCATCGCATAAATGAGCTCAAAGTTCTTAAATGAGTCTATTATGGTTATGGTCAAGACGAAGAAAGTTGTTGGAGCCAACATTGGAAGAGTGACTGTGAAAAATCTTTGTACAGATGATGCTCCATCTACAATGCTTGCTTCAACCACCTGTGGATCTATTGCTTGAAGGCCAGAAAGAAACAATATCATGTAATATCCTGACATCTTCCAAACCTGAACAGATGCAACAGTTTTTAGAGCAATTGATGCATCGCCTATCCAATATGGAGCTTGGATTGATACAGAAGCTAAAATCTTGCTCAAAAGACCTACATTTGGACCCAAAATCCAATTCCAAACAATACCTACTGCTACAGAGGAAGTTACAACTGGAAGATATATGATAGCTCTAAATACATTCATGCTCTTCAATTTTTTGTTTATGAGTACGGCAAGAAACAGCCCAAATATCATTGAGCCAATAATATATATAATTGAAAATTCAAAGGTATTGCCTACCGTTTGAATAAAATGTTTTGAAGCTAAAGCTTCCTGGAAATTTTTCAGTCCTATGAATTTAGGGTCGCCTAACAGAGACCATCTTGTGAAGCTTAGATAAAAAGCTGAAAAGATTGGAATCAATTTGAACACAAGCAGACCAACAATTGTTGGCAATAAAAATAACCATGGAGTGTATTTACCATGCCATATCAGTTTTTTTTCTTTCATATACATACCTATAAAATATCTGCAGAATATTTAACAATCCTGCAGATATTTTTCTAAATAATTAGAAACTAATTATAGTATCTATCAAGTACAGTATTGATATCATTTGGAGCTTCTTGCATAGCTTGATTAAATGTCATCTCACCGTTAACAATTCCATCAATGAGGCCGTTCAAACCAAGAGCTTCAGCTGCGCCGTAACCTCTCCATTCATTCCAACCCTTTGTATATGATGTTCTCATTGGCATAGCTGCCTGTTCTTTGAGGATATACATTTCCTGTGGTTCTTCATCAGATGCATCAAATTCATCGGATTCAGCTAGAGGAATATATGAAGGAATCTTTCCAGCCATATACATATCCATAGTTGTACCTTCTCCAGCCATATATCTCATGAAGTCCCAAGCTTCCTGTGGATGCTCTGTTGTAGGAGACATAGCATAGCTATCTGACCAACCATAAACATAAGGTGTTGTTGTGCTAGGACCTGTAGGAATCTTTGCAATACCCCATCTCATTTCAGGATCACTGTGCTGTCTGTTGTTATCAATGTTCCAAGAACCTTCAACTGACATTGCAGCTAACTCATGTGCAAATATATCACGCTGTCTGTATGATGCCATATCTTTCTGTGGAGGTGCAACTTTATCAACCAAAACTAAGTCAGTCAACATTTTAAGTGCTTCCATTGCATTTGCATCAGGAGCAAACTTCATTGTATCTCTATCAATTAAGTTACCATCATTTGCATATACCCAAGGTTCAATCTGTGCATATCTACCATAGAACCAGAATCCCCACTGATCAACTGTTCCATCACCATCTTTATCAAGAGTTAATTTCTTTGCTGCAGATTTGAAATCATCCCAGGTCCAATCATCTGTTGGATAGGAGATTCCTGCTGCATCAAACATATCTTTGTTGTAATAAAGGTTTGTTGTAACAAGGGCAAAAGGCAATACATAATAATGATCTCCTCCTGCAATTTCCTTTGTTGATTCCAAAAGGCTGTTGTAGATAACTTCTTTAGTATTATCAGATGCAATGAAGCCATCTAAATCAGCTAAAAGACCGTCACCTGCCCATTCTTCAAGAGAACCACTGCTCATACCAAATACATCTGGTAGGTTGTTCTGATTGGCTCTTATTCTAAGTTTTGGCCAGTATTCAGAACCACTCATCATTGTATTCTCAATTGTAATATTTGGATGCATAGCTTCATATTTAGCAATGCTTTTCTCATTTTTTTCTTTCATTTCAGGTGACCAAGTCCACCATTCCAGTGTTATTGGCTCATCCTGCTTAACAGTAGCACTCTCTTTTGTACCCTGTGCAAATACTGCACCAACAGATAAAAGAGCTACCATAAGTATTGTTGATATCTTTTTCATTTCATTTACTCCTTAATTGTATCTATATAACCATTATATTATAAAAAACGTAATCATATAAAGAGTTTCAAAGAGAATCTTGTATTTTTTAGAATAAATCGGATTTAATTGCAAATATGCACAATAATTGGGGCATTTTTATAAGTAAAACTCAAATTTCTATATATTTTCTATGAATTTCTCATTCAAACACTATTATTTACAAAAAACAAAACTCCAAAGCCAAAATAACATAGGCCTTGGAGTGTGAAAATTATACCATCAAGAGATCTATCCTTTTATGGCACCTGCGGTGACACTCTGAATAATTGTATCTGACAGAAATATATAAATGATAAATGTTGGTAGAAATACGATTACAACTGATGCAAACATACCACCCCAATCCCCTGTATAACGCATGGATTGAATCATATTGTACAATCCAACTGCAACAGGTCTGACCTTGGTCTTACTTGCAAAAATCAATGACATAAAATATTCATTCCAAATTGTAATGAAGTTGAATATTGTTACAGTTATTATTCCTGGCTGAACCAGAGGAAACATAATTTTCCAATATGTTTGAATTGGTGTGCAGCCATCTATTTCTGCGGCTTCTTCGTAGGTTGTTGAAAGGGTCTTAAAAAAAGCCAACAGATAAAATATGGTAAATGGTACATTCATAGATATGTACAAGAACATCAGCATCCATCTGTTGTTTGTCAATTTTAAGTTACTGACAATGCTGAACAGTGGCATGATTATCATGATAGCAGGAATTCCAAGTGCTGATGCAAAAAGATTCTGTATTATTTTGTTACCGTTGAATTTAAAGCGGGATAATACATAGGCAGCTGGTGATGCTATCAATATTATCATAGTGCAGCTCACAACTGTGTACATTGATGAGTTAAAAAAGAAAACTGAAACTTTCTGAGTGTTCCAGGCCTTCACATAGTTTTCAAAATGCAATCCTGATTTAAAGAAAAACATGTGATCTGAAAATATCTCACTGGAAGTAGAGAGAGAAGCAAAAAACACCCATCCTATTACAACGATTGTAAATAAAACCCAAAGTCCAATTATTATATATGATGGAATCAATTTTACCTGATTCTTTCCATCAACACTTAAATTTTTATATTTTTTCATTGTCGCCTCCTAAAATTCCACATCATCATCTTTAACAAGAATATTTGTCAAACCAAATACAGCGATAACAATTACCATCATAACAACACCAATAGCTGCACCTGCACCACTGTCTCTGACGGTGACCGCCGTAGAGGAAGATCCAAATACAAGTTCATACATGTAATTGAGAGGAGCAACAGTTGAGTTTGATAAATTTACTGGTGAGAACAACTGTCCCCAGACAAAGAATCCAACTGTGAAAACTGTCCACATAACTATATTTGTGCGTATGCTTCCTTTCAGAAATGGCAATGTTATGTGATAGAATCTTTGAGCTGTATTTGCACCTTCTATTTTAGCAGCTTCATGATAATCCTCTGGAATCTGTTGAATACCGCTTATAAAGATCAACATGTGATATCCAACCATTCCAAAACAATATGCAATCATCATGGACCAAAACAACATTTCAGGTCCTGTCCAAAGCGTATTTGAAAGAGTCGTGAGATGCAAAGTTTTAAAAACACCATGCAGAAGACCATAATCTGAATTGTATACGTAATTGATCCACATTGTACCCATAGCAACAGCTGATACTACATTTGGAAGATATATTACAGACCTAAAGAACTTCATCTTTTTCATTCCAGATGTGAGTGATACAGCAAAAAATAGAGCAAACACCATCACTAAAATTCCACCGACAAACCATAATTTCCCTATATTCATCATAGATCTTATGAACAATGGAGTTTTAAAAATTGTGCGATAATTTCCAAGTCCAGCAATTGTCCAAGATGATACAGGATCAGATACTCCCTCTACGTTGAAAAAACTCATTATAATGGTTCTTATTGAGGGGTATAAAAAAACTGCAACATAACATATCAATGCGGGTGCCAAGAAAGTTATTACCATGGTTCTGTTTTTCTTTTTCATAAACGCTCTCCTTAGTTCATGCGATTATGTGGTCCCATAATTACATAATTATATTATGGGACCAATAAATTCAATTTAACTATTTTTGCATGTTTTCATAGAACTCTTGAGGAGTTATAGAACCTGTAATTAATCTTGCTAAATTTTCTTTTATCTTTACATTGATTTCAGGATTTGATTCCATTCCAACAGCCCAAGGCATTCTTTCAGTAGTTTCATTCAAAACCTTCTTTGCATCCTGAAGTTGTTCAGGCCACTGACTGTCATTTGCCATTGGAACACCAATGGAGTACTCAGCTAATTTTTCATCCCACTCGCCTGTTGTCAAGAAAGTTATGAGTTGGAAAGCTTCATCAGCAACTTTAGAATCTTTATTTATACCAAAGCACTGTGCACCAAAGTTGTTTGCAGTGTTTGGACAGATGCTCTCATCATAAGCAGGATAAGCAAATGATCCCCACTCCATATCAGGAGCATTTCCTTTAATTTCGTTTGGAAGCCATGTACCATTTAAATACATAGCAGTTGTACCTTTTGCAATCTCTTCAACCTGACCTGCAGGGAAGATATTGGAAGCTGCCTTACGACTCATGTAACCTTTCTTTGAGAAATCACTCCAGATTTCTGCAAAAGTCAAAACACCAGGATTTGAGAAATCATTATTCTCAACCATCTTCAATGTTTCATCAACACCAATTATTCTTGACATGTTGTAACCAAAGAATGCTGCCATATAAGCATCATCAACTGTTATACCACTTACACCAATAGCCTTTAACTTCATGAAAGCTTCTTCCAATTCATCAAAAGTTTCAGGAGTCTTCATGATTCCAGCTTTCTTAAACAATGTTTTGTTGTACATGACGATGAACATTGATGGTTGGTAAGGTACTTCATGAATCTCACCACCTCCAATTTCTCTTACAACATTGATTAAAGTCTGGTTCAATAGAGATTCATAGGCTTTTCCATCAGTTGTTGGATAGCTTTTACTCATGTAAGGTTCAAGATTCAAAAGATAATTACCCCAGGTATTTCCTACTCTTTCAATATCTTCGTCAAATAGATCAATTGTCTCTCCAGCATCCAATGCAGGTTGAAGTGTCTTTCTGATCTCACGACCATTGTAAACTACCTCAACTTCAATACCTGTCTGATCTGTAAAATCTTCAACTGCTTCAGATATTGCCAATCCCTGAGGTTCAGCCTCATTCCACATTGTCCAATAGACAACCTTTTTTTCATTTGTATCTTCACTTGATCCAGAAGCAAATATACCTACAGCTACAACAGAAATAATCATCACCAAAAGTGCGATCTTTTTTTTCATAATAATTTTCCTCCTATAAAAAATTTATTACAACTTTATTGTCAGTCCCAAAAACTCATTTGTATTTATACAAAACTCCAATTAATTTGTACAAAAACTAATGTATAAAGATTCATTCAATCCTCATGATTTTCGTATGAGCTTTTAGCCAAACAAACAAGATTATTAATAATGAATTGATTGAATTTATTATCTTACTTTTCACAATCGACCACTGATGTAAATAATCTCATCAACATTTAACAATGAAAAAGCAATACTTTAATTAAAATTAACCAATTTATTAATAATAAAATAAGCAAAGGCACCGATAGTTGAAATAACTGTCAGCGCCTTTGCTTGTGTGCATACGATAGTTATAAATATACATAACAGTCAATCCATTCATCAAAAAAATGCATTATTATACAACAAAAGTTATCTATAGTCCAAATAGCATGCTTCATCAGGGGAAATATTCTATTGAATAAAAATGGTGCTATATACTCAATATTAGGTTATAATATGTCATGCAAAAAGAAATTTCAGGGTTCACACCTACAGAACTACCCTCCATCTTGAACATAGAGGCAGTGGTAACAATTCATTACTTCGAATATCCCAAAACATTTATTTTTGAAGGCGAGAGCCACGATTTTTGGGAATTTTTATATGTTGATAAAGGAGAGGTCTCCGTTTTCAGCAGCAATCAAGAGAGAACTTTAAAGCAGGGACAGATTATATTTCACAGGCCAAATGAATTTCACAATGTTGTCTGCAATGGTGTCATTTCCCCCAATATTGTTGTGGTATCATTTGTCTGCAAAAGTGAAGAGTTGAATAATTTGGGTGGCAATATCTTGAATGTATGCAACAAAGCAAAAAATATGCTCAGTACAATTATTGATGAAGCTAGAATTGCTTTCTCCACGGATCTAGCTGATCCTTATTTTAAAAAATTGACAAAGAACAAAGATTGCTCACCACAATCTTTGGCCCTGATAAAGAGCTCTCTTGAGAGTTTTCTTATTTCCATAATAAAACAAGAAAGTGGTGAGAATGCCTTCTATTCATCTAGCATTCATATAAAAGAGAACAAGAGCAGAGTTGATAACATAATTTCATATCTAAATGATAATGTTGAGAACAACCTGACTCTTGATGATATCTGCACAGCATGTATGATAAGCAAATCTTTGATTCAAAAGATATTCAAAGAGCAGAAAGGTTGGAGTGTGATGGAGTATTATTACCGCCTTAAAATAGAGAGGGCAAAACTTCTGATACAATCAGGTAGCATGAATTTCTCCGAGATTGCTGAGCAGCTTGGATATTCAACCATTCACTACTTCTCAAGACAATTTAAAAAAATTGTTGGTATGAGTGCCAGTGAGTACTCCAAATCAATCGCCTCATATTCCAAATAGTTCTTTTGTACAAACTTTTTACCATTTATGGTAAATACTTTGACTCTGCGTCAATCTAACATTTTATTTAAAAAGAAGGACTGATGTACTATGAAAACAGAAGATATATTGAGCCACTTTAAAATAGATGGCAAGTTGGTGAGTATAAAACATAACAATGAAGGTCATATCAACACAACTTTCATGTCCACTTTTGATGACAATGGAAAAATAGCAAAGTACACCCATCAAAAGATCAACAAATTTGCTTTCAAGAATCCAGAGAATGTTATGCACAACATTGTATCAATTACAGAGCACATCCAATCTAAAATCAAAGATTTAAATGATAGAGATAAAAGATGCCTTCAGGTGGTATTAACAAACGAAGGACTGCCTTATTACAAAGACAATCAGGGAGAGTATTACAGAACATACAGATTCATTGATGATGTCAAAACTTATTCAAAAGTCGTGTCTGCTGATACTGCTTTTTATCTTGGACAGGGAATAGCAACATTTCAAAAGCAGCTGAATGATTTTGATGGCAACACTCTTTATGAGACAATTCCCGATTTTCATAACATGCATTCAAGATACAAAAAACTTAAAGATGCAATCGAAAAAGATGAATTCAAAAGAGTTGATAAAGTCCAATCTGAAATAGAATACTTATTGAAAAATGAGGAGCGAGGTTGTCTTATTTGGAATGATATGATTCATTCAAAGGTTCCTGTTCATGTAACTCACAACGACACAAAGATAAACAATGTACTTTTCAATGAAGATGGTACAGAGGCTCTTTGTGTGATTGATTTGGATACTGTCATGCCTGGTACCATTCTTTTTGATACCGGCGATATGATAAGAACTGCAACCTCAACTCTTGAGGAAGATGCTGAAAATTATCAAGAGATGAGATGCAACATCGATTACTTCAGAAGTTTAATTGAAGGATATCTTTCAACAGCATCGTCTTATCTGACGGATAGAGAGAAAGATCTCATAGTAGAATCTGGACGAAACATCACTCAGATAATGGCAGTGAGATTTTTAACTGATTATTTAGATGGCGATGTCTACTACTCCATAGAGAAGAAAGACCACAACAGAGATAGATGCAGAACCCAGATTGCCTTCATGAAGAATTATGATGAGATGTGGGAAGAGCTTACAAAGATTGTAAACAGTTACAAATAGAGATAACATGAGCCTATATAAATCAACTTACAAATGCAGAGCAGCACTTCCAAAAGGAATCAATCCCCTACCTATATTTCGAGATGAAGATGTAGATTTTCATGTAAATGTAGATGAAAATATTGAAGATGAGTATCGATTGAATCTTGGAAAGAACTGTGGAAAGAGAGTCTATCCTTACACAGATCAAGATATATACGGCAGAGAGCTTAAAGAATGTGAGCTTGAGTCAATTGTTCTTGAAAATGAATATCTTAAGGCAATATTCCTTCCAACTCTTGGAGGGCGATTGATCTCACTGTTTGATAAAGAGAATGATAGGCAGCTGCTATTTGATTCCAAAAATATTCAATCATGCAACCTTGCTATCAGAAATGCGTGGTTCAGTGGAGGAATAGAATTCAACATAGGCCAGTACGGTCACTCTCTTGTTACAATGGATGATGTTCACTCATCCGCTGTTGAAGATGGTGATGAAGGACATTTTCTCCGAATAGGCGAATATGAAAAGATGCATGAGATATATTGGCATATTGATTTTCATCTTCCTGAGGGTTCAAAATTTTTGTATATGAAATGTGAGATCTCAAATTTAGATGATGAAATCAAAAGCACATACGCCTGGATAAATACAGCCTTGATTCAAGATGAGAGAACGAGAGTCTTTGCATCAAATAAAAACGCTTTATTCCTTGATCCATTTATGCAGCAGAGGGAAAAAGGATACACAAAAATAACACTTCCAGACATAGAATCATTCAAAAACATTGATGCATCATACCCATCAAACTTCCCATTCAGCAATGAATACTTCTTCACCTGTGATAAAGACACAATTCCTTATGAAGTCACCGTCGACAAGAATGGAAATGGTTTCATGGATTTTTCAACACGCACTCTTCAAAGCAGAAAGATGTTCTGCTGGGGGTCTCAAAATGGCGGAAAAAGATGGCAGGAATATCTCAACAGAGATAAAAAGTTGCAATACTTTGAAGCACAGAGTGGTATATCAACAACTCAACTTCATGGATTTTATTTAAAACCTCATGAAACAGTGAGTTTCACACAGGCTTTTGGTGCAATAAAAATTGATGAATCATCAGCTCAAAATATAGACCACTCAGCAGCTGATGAAGCTGTTCATAAGAGAGTTGATTGCATTCTATCTGATATCGATATTGATGAGATAGATTCTATATTAAGCGAAAAATGCAAACTATCAAAAGCTACATCACTTCATGATGGCTCCATGTTCTCAAAACTTGATGCAAAAATCAAAAACATTGAGATACCAGCAGCTTATAGATTCTTAACAGAAGGATACAACAATGCTGAGAGTGTTTTTGAAGATATGATTGAAGGAAGATACACCTACTGCAGATCATTGTTTGATAATTATGTATTTCCACCAAATTGCTTTGATGAGTTGCTATCAAAATATGATGATGCCTACTCTCTGTATTTGAGAGCAATTATTTCAGCTGAAAGGTTTGAATTCGATGGTGCCATTGAATTACTCAAGAAAGCAGAGAAAGAAGAGACTCATTGCTTAATATCTAGAGCTTTGGCCCAGCTTCATCTTAAAAATGGTGATATAGAGATGAGAGATGAGTACTATGAAAGAGCAATTGATGAATGTACAAAAGAGATTGAGTTGATTTCAATATCATCTGAATATTCAAAGATATTGAGAGTGAGTGCAGAGTTTGAAAAAGAGAGAGCACTTCTAAACAAACTTGATCTATTGATAAACAAATTTGAAGATGTAAACTCCATCTCTGATATATGCGATTCAATTTCACTAGATGAAGGTGTCATGGCAGCTCATTTTGGAAATATTGAAGAGCTGCATCACTGCCTCTTTGATAGAGAGCTCTCATGCATAAAGGAAGGAGACAATCCTTTTCTGTACCTATTCAATGAATACATGGCATTGAAACTTGCAAAAAGCAGAGGTGTTAAAATAGATGATGAATTGAGAGCAGAAGCCAACAAACTGCATCCAATACCACACGCATTGGATTTCACAATGGAAGCCAAATAAAACGAAAAAGCAATCATATCTCAATACAGAACTGAGATTGATTGCTCTTTTTTAAATGAATATAATTTAAGCTTTTTCTTTGATGCTCTCTAAGAATTCTTTATATTCACCTTTACTGTTATCATCTTTTTCATAATCAACAATTGGATAATGATCTTGAATGAAATCGATATCTTTATCGCCTCTTCCTGATAAATTGATTAAAATAGCTTTACCTTTTCCAAGTTCCTCTGCTCTTTTAACGCCTTCTGCAACTGCATGAGATGATTCTAATGCAGGAATGATTCCTTCCATTCTAGATAGAACATAAAAAGCCTCTACTGCATCCCTATCTGTTGCTGTTGTATATTCAACACGACCAATATCATTCAGATAACTATGTTGAGGACCAACACCTGGGTAATCAAGACCTGATGCAATTGAATAAACAGGAAGTGGTTCACCTTTTTCATCTTGAAGTAAGTAACACTTAAACCCATGAATCATGCCTTTTGTTCCCTTTGTGATTGTTGCAGCATGCTGATCTGTATCCAAACCCTTACCAGCTGGTTCAACACCTCTCAGTAAAACATCTTCATCATCAATGAAACCACTGAAGATACCTGCTGCATTTGATCCACCACCAACACATGCGATGACTTCATCAGGTAAAGCTCCAGTCATTTCCATAATCTGATGTCTTGCCTCTCGTCCAACAACACTCTGGAAATCTCTTACCATCATAGGGAAAGGATGAGGACCAACAACAGAGCCTATGCAATATAACTGAGTTACAGGATCTTGAAGATAAGCTTCAAAACATGCATCAACGGCATCTTTCAAAGATTGGGTACCGCGGTCCACTGAAACAACCTTAGCACCAAGAATTTTCATACGAGTTACGTTTGGAGCCTGCTTTGCAACATCAATGGCACCCATGTAGATATCGCAATCAAGACCAAGAAGAGCAGCAGCTGTAGCTAAGGCAACACCATGCTGACCTGCACCTGTTTCTGCAATTATCTTCTTATATCCCATTCTCTTTGCTAAAAGAGCCTCACCAACACAGTGATTGATTTTATGTGCACCTGTATGGTTCAAATCTTCTCTTTTGAGATAGATGTCTGCACCACCAATCGCTTTTGATAATCTTTTTGCATAATAAACGGGAGATGGACGACCTACATAATGGGTAAGCAAGCTCTCATATTCTTCCATGAAGGATGGATCTGATACAGCTTTTTTGTACTGTGCATCTACATTCTGCATTATTTCTGCAAGCTGGGGTGGAATGAAAGCTCCACCGTATTCACCGAAGAAACCATCTTCGTTAGGTAGTGTTGTTGAGTTGAGATCTTTTGTTACTAAATTTTTCATGTGTTTTATTTCCTTTAAGTGTTTAATGTTTCTACTAATAGATACATGTTACTACAAACAGTAACGTATGTCAATTACTTATTCATTTTTTTGCGTGTTGTAAATTGATCTTAAAATAATTCACACTTTAAATAGAGTTAAAACAATATCTGTTGAGCATTTATTTAATATTATTCTTTTTGCTAAATTTAGAGCATATATTGTAATTGTTAAGTGAGCCCTGCTGCTTTATTCTTTTAATTGATAAAAAGGTGTATCATGTTATATCACATCAGAGATGTTAAAGGAGCGATTTATGAGTGCAGATATTGGTTTGATTGGGCTTGCTGTTATGGGTGAGAATCTTGTATTGAATATGGAAAGAAATGGCTATACAGTTGCTGTTTTTAACAGAACAACTTCAAAGGTCACACATTTTATGGAAAACAGGGCTAAGAGAAAAAACATATTACCTTGCTATAGTTTGGAAGAACTTGTTAAAAGTGTGAAGCGACCTAGAAAAATAATGATGATGGTAAAAGCAGGTGATGCTGTTGATTCCACAATAAAATCACTTTTAAACATTCTTGATAAGGGCGACATCATAATTGATGGAGGAAATTCAAACTATCTTGATACCGAAAGAAGAATGAAAGCAGTTGAAGCAAAAGGAATGCTTTACATAGGAACTGGTGTATCCGGTGGTGAGGAAGGAGCCCTCTGGGGTCCATCTTTGATGCCAGGAGGAAGTCCTGAAGCTTGGCCAAAAGTTAAAGAGATATTTCAATCAATCAGTGCAAAAGCTGGAAAAGAAAACAGTCCATGCTGCAATTGGATAGGCTCTGGCGGTGCGGGACATTTTGTTAAGATGGTTCATAATGGTATTGAATACGGAGATATGCAGTTGATCTGCGAGATATACGATATCATGAGAAAATCTCTTAAGATGAGTGCTCCAGAAATTGGTAAGTTTTTCACCCAATGGAATGAGGGAGAGCTGCAATCATATTTAATCGAAATTACAGCTTCAATTCTTCAACATAAAGATAAAGATGAATCATATCTTGTCGACAACATTCTAGATACTGCAGGACAGAAAGGAACTGGTAAATGGACAGGTATAAATGCTCTTGACTTAGGAATTCCTCTAACGCTAATCACAGAGGCTGTGTATGCAAGATGCCTCAGCAGCGAAAAAGATGAGAGATGCGAAGCATCAAAGATCTTCAGTGGCATAAAATGTGCTGAAGTTGATAAAACTGCAGTTTTAAACAATCTAAAAGATGCTCTTTATGCAGCAAAAATTATATCATATGCACAGGGGTTTGAACTGATCAGAAAAGCTGGTGATGATAATCAGTGGAAACTTGATTTAGGTGAGATTGCTCTTCTTTGGAGAGGTGGATGCATAATAAGATCAGCTTTCCTTGATAAGATAAAAACCGCTTATACTGATGACAGAGAGCTGAAAAACTTGATGCTATCACCCTACTTCTCAAATATATTGATTGACTCTCAATCTTCACTGAGATTTATAGTATCTCAGGCAGCAATCTCAGGAATTCCAACGCCTGCGCTATCATCAGCTCTTTCTTGGTTTGATGGTTACAGATCTCAAAAACTTCCTGCCAATTTACTTCAGGCTCAACGTGATTTCTTTGGAGCTCATACCTATGAAAGAATTGATGAGGAGAGAGGTAAATTTTTCCATACAAACTGGACTGGTAAAGGTGGTTCAACTTCATCAACAACATACACAGTTTAAAGGAGGTGTGTTTTGAATAAATTAAATATCAAGAAGAAAACCAAATCTTCAATAGATTTATTATCTTTTGGAGCTCTTGTATGTCGACTCGATAGCGGTATAACTCCGCTTGATAAGGCAGATACTGTTGATTTGCATGTTTCTGGTGGTGAATATAATGTAGCTGCTAATTTATCTGCAGCATTCAAGATGAACACCGCAGTTGTATCTGCTATGGTAAACTATCCTCTTGGGGATAAAATCCGCAATGAAGTCAGAAAGATGGGAGTGACTCCCTTTTACAAGGAATTTGACTTTGATGGTGTCAGAGGACCAAATATGGCTCTGGTCTACAGTGATAGAGGGTTTGGAGTTCGTGCTCCTGTGGTATTTTACAACAGGGCAAATGAAGCTGCATCTTATATCAATACAGATAGTTTTGATTGGGATGATATATTCTCTCATGATATAAGATGGTTCCATAGTGGTGGAATATTCAGTGCTCTTGGCCCTGATATCCCAGAAACTATCATTCAAGGTATGAAGAAGGCTCATGAACATGGAGCTATCGTATCATTTGATCTCAACTACAGAGCGAAGCTCTGGGAATCTCTTGTAAAAGATGGTGAGCTTCCTATGGAAAAAGCGCAAGCTGTACTTTCAAAAATTGTTGAAAACGTCGATGTTCTTTTTGGAAATGAAGAAGATCTTCAACTTGGTTTGGGTTTGAAAGGTCCTGATGTAGAGAAGAAAGGAAAGCTTGATTCCTCTTCTTTCTATTCCATGATGGATCAAGTTACAAAACGCTATCCAAATATAAAAGCTGTAGCAACCACCATGAGAGAGGTTGTATCAACCAACACACACAATTGGAGTGCTGTTCTTTATATAGAAGGAAAAGGATATCAGGCACCTAAATGCACTCTTGATGTCTATGATAGAGTTGGTGGTGGTGATGGATTTGCAGCAGGCCTCATCTACGGACTTCTCGAAGGAAAAGATGCAGAAACTGCTTTAAGACTTGGTTGGGCTCACGGAGCACTTCTGACGACCTTCCCAGGAGATACAAGTATGGCAACATTATCAGAGGTGGAGTCATTTGCTTCAGGTGGAAGCGCCAGAATTAAACGCTAATTAAAAATATAGCTCAATTGAAGTAAAAATCAATTGAGCTCCTTTTTATCTTTGTTTGTGCCAAATAATGGATTATAATACTTCAAGGAGTAAAGCTAAATTTAATAGCTGAAATAGTGATATGAAACTTAAATATCTTGGAACTGCAGCAGCAGAAGGAATTCCTGCCCTCTTTTGTAAATGTGAAACTTGTAAGAAATCTAGAGAGGAAGGTAATAGAAGTTTTAGAACTCGATCCCAAGCATTGATCAATGACAAAATACTCATAGATTTTCCAGCTGATTCATTGATGCATTTCCATAAATATAATATCGATATTACCGACATTCATACTCTAGTAATAACGCATTCTCATGCAGACCATTTTTATCCAATAGACCTCACATACAGAAGCACTCCTTATGCAACCGGGGTTGATGATACTCTGCATGTATATTCTAACCATGCAGTGATTGATTCATGCAATGACTTTTTCAAAAATAAAAACATGGAACAGAAAGATACATTAGAATTTACCTACGTTCCTCCTTTTATTCCGTTTGAAAGTGATGGTGTCACATTCACACCACTTCTTGCCAATCACAAGAAAGATGAGGATTGCTATATTTATTTGATAGAGCAAAACGAAAAGAGAATTTTATATGCTCATGATACAGGCTACCTTCCAAAGAAATCATTGGAATATTTAAAAGACAAAAGATGCTCTCTTGTGAGCTTAGATTGCACAATGGGAAAATATTCTGATGGAAACAATCATATGGGACTTCCCAATATAGATTCCTTCGTTGAACAGTTAGAAAAAATTAATGCAATATCTCCCTCATGTAAAATAGTTTTAAATCATTTCTCACACAACGGTAATCTAACATACAATGAATATTTAAATGCTGTAAAAGGTAAAAGATATATAATATCGTATGATGGAATGGAGATAGATATATAGAAAAAATTATAATTTTGTAAAAGTACTGTTACAATATTAAAATTTGATAATTTTTATTGAAAATAATGTTAAATTTGTCTTTTGAATAATATTTGAGGTCCCGTATCCATCGAATTTTAGAAGTCTTGCTATGTTAAAAATTTTTCATCTAAAAGAGACTTCATTAAAACAAAACAAACATCTAATTACTTATCATTATGCAATTATACTAATTGTTTACACTGTTCCTGTTTGAAAAAGTATCTAAATGATGT
>JBFHKM010000051.1:0-18179 GCA_041595335.1 Sphaerochaetaceae bacterium | reverse complement strand
TTAAACAATTGTACAAGAAGGCTATTTTATGAGAGCATTTGATTTACCGATAACTCATAATAAATTGAAAACAAGAGATGATGTAGCACAGAGCTTGATTGACATTTTGTCACCATGCGGCGATGCACTTATCTGTGGCAATACAGGAGTACTCATCTCAAATTCAGCTGCTCACTACACGCCAAGAGCAACAATACTTGAAGGTTGGAGCAGACTTCTTTGGGGATTGGTCCCCCTGAGAAAAGGTGGATACAACTGGAAGGATCAAGACAAACATTTTGAAGGTCTTATAAACGGAACTGATCCCACAGATGAGAACTACTGGGGGATCTCTCATGATTCAGACCAACGTATTGTAGAGATGGCAGCTATTGCCATTGCACTTCTCATCACACCTCAATATTACTGGATGCCACTGACAGAAAAACAGAAGGACAATCTCTGCACTTGGCTCTCTGGAGCCAACAAACAGGAGTTCACACACAACAACTGGCTATACTTCAGAATCCTTGTGAACCTTGCATTTGAAAAGTTAGGACGAGATGAATTTGATGAGAATCTTATGGAATCTTCTCTTGTTGAGATTGAAAACATGTATGAGGGATCTGGTTGGTACCGTGATCTAGTTCCCTTCGATAATTACAATCCCTGGGCAATGCAGTTTTACAGCATAATATATTATTCCTTCAGAAAGGATGTGGATGTAGAGAGATGTCAGAGATTCAAAGACAGAGTCCAACTGTTTGCAAAGCAGTATGTCTACACCTTAACAAAAGAAGGAAGCAGCGTTGCCTATGGAAGATCACTCACCTACCGATTTGGAATCATGTCTTTCTTCAGTGCTCTATCTTATGCAAACATTGAGGCTCTCCCTTATGGAGTCATGAAAGGTATCATATTGAGAAATCTGAGATGGTGGTTTTCAAAACCAATCTTTGATAGAGATGGATTTTTAACAATTGGTTATGCCTATCCATCCCAGCTGATGGCAGAGCAATACAATGCAGAGGGATCTCCTTACTGGGCACTGAAAGCATATCTGATGTTGGCCATGGATGAAAATCATCCATTCTGGCAATCTGAAGAGAAGAATCTGATTCCTCTGATGAGATGCAAACTTCTACGAATTCCATCTGCAATCATGCAGAGAACATCCGACGATGATGTTATCATGCTTAACGGCGGTCAAAAGCCAGCATTTGAGATGATTCACAGTGCTGAGAAGTATGCAAAATTTGCCTATTCTGCTCATTATGGTTTTTCGGTTGCATCCTCTTACTATGATTTTCCCAAAACTGGATGCGACAGCAGTCTGTATTTAAGTGATGATGGCTCCTATTTCAGATGTCGAAGAGAACTTAAGGTCATTGAGAAGAATGAGAGATACATCTCAAGTCTGTGGCACCCCTTTGAGGATGTAGAGATTTTGACCTATCTGATTCCTTGTGATGATTTTCATATCAGGGTCCATAAGATATCTACAAAAAGAGATCTGATCACAAAGGAAGGAGGATTTGCCATCTCTCGCTACAGAGGTCTTGAGATGGAGATTCAAAGCGATACAATCACTGAGAAAGGATTCAGCTTGATATCAATGCCATGGGATACCACATTCATCTATGATGTGCTCTCAGAGCGCGATGGCGAGTGTGTGATTCCAACTCCCAATTTGAATTTGATCAATTCAAATACTCTTGTACCTGTATTATCAGGAAAGATAGATGCAAACACAAAGAGTACCTATGTCTGTCTTGTTGGAGCGAGAGGAGGCAAGAATTCTATTGAAGAGCTTCCTGATGTAAAGTGGAATGAATCTTCATCTACAATCACAATCAACAGCAGAGCTCTCAAGCTCAATTGACAGTTCTTAACACTCACAGACCTCTCTCATCTCATACCTCATGAATGAGATGAGAGAGATATTTGATAAAAATATAATAAATTTTCTAACAATTCTTTAAAAAATCATTTTTCCAGATTAATTTCATTATTATCAAGTAAATTTTTTAAAAATTAATTATTTTCACCATTGTGTATATTAAATAAATACAAAAGGAATATTTTATCATATAAAATGATAATATTTAAATACCATTTAAATAATTACTTATGTTGTAATATTTTATTTTTTTAAATAAGCATCATCACACTCATTCATTCTGCATGAAATTTGCATGCCAAAAAAGAGAGATTTCACAAAAAATCTTCAAAAAAAAATTATAAAAAAAATAAATATTATTTCTCTTGACAGTCTAAAAATACGGGTATAATATGCCTCAAAAGTAAGATTTATGGTGCTTGAAAAGAGATATTAAAATATCATTTCATTTGAGTATTTTTATTCTTACTTTTGAAGAATTCTATTATTGATTGTTGTACAAGGACTGCAAGATTGAAAATCAAACATTCTACTTCTCCATGAGTAGAAATGAATGAATTCTTAATTTATAGCATCCTTGCAAGATTGAGAGGAAATTCTTATTCCCCTTTTTATAGGAGTCGTTATTGGGATATATGTTGCTACAATAAAACTATTTATAATTAAATACTGATGAATTGACATCAGATTGGGTAGGCATTAAAAAATATGATGAATCAAAAAGTATAATTCAATTGAAGATAATATTGAAAATAAAGAAGCTCTTTGATTCTTACCAATTTTAATGAAGTAAATTATGAAATATTTCTATACATTAGAAAATTACAATATTAAATAAAAATTTATAAGCTCACTAAAAAGATGCAAGAAGATAGATCATTGATTGAAACCTGCACTTTTGAGCAAAACTACTTACTCACCAATTGATAATGTACGACTGCATAATTTGTATTATCACATACATATCAAAGAGCAAGATAATAGGAATTAAAACAAATGAACACAAATAACGAAAATACAGATCCAGAATTCGCAGCAAGATACAGTTTCTCAAATAGCTCAAACTTCTATGATGATTATGACATGGATGATGATAAAGACTGGTACAAAGATGACGAAGATGATTTCTATGAAGAGGAAGAAGAGGATGATGAATTCTTTGACGACGATGAATGGGAAGATGATGACGATGAAGAAGAAGATGAAGAAGATCTTTAGTAATTAGTTACTGAAATGGGCTTTTGCCGTTTTCTCTCGAGAAAATTGCGAAAGCCTTCATTTATATAATTGAGTCTGTAATATTTTACGGGCTCTTTTTTATTTCCTATTGACAAACTAGGTATATGGTATTATATATATTGTATACCCCCTAGGGGTATATTGGAGATATTAATATGATTCATGAAGAGTATGTAATAGAAGGAATGAGCTGTGCTGCATGCAGTGCTACTGTTGAGCGTGTTACAAAAAAGCTTGATGGAGTTGCAGATAGCAGCGTAAATCTCACAACAAATAAGATGACAATATCATATGATGATAGCAAAGTTGACTCGTCTTCAATTGAAGAGAAGGTCATCAAAGCTGGTTATGGTATAAAGAAAATAGACAGTGAGACAGGTACCATTGAGTCCAAAAAAGTTGAGATTGATGATGAGGAGCTGAAAGAAAAGGCAACAAAGACATCACTCAAGTACTCAATAGTCCTTTCGATACTTCTTATGTATGTCTCCATGTCACACATGCTAAATCTTCCTACATTCAACATCATAGCAAAAGCAACTCATCCATATAACTGGGCTATAATGCAATTGATTTTGACACTTCCAATTATAATCATTGGTAAGAAGTACATAATCAATGGTATCAGGTCTCTGATTCATTTGAATCCAAACATGGACAGCCTTGTTGCAATAAGTGTAACAACATCATTCATCTACAGTCTCATTCAAACATTCTTGATTAAAGATTATCCAACTGTCGTGAATACCCTTTATTATGATGCAGCTGCCATGGTTCTCACCTTCATATCCATTGGAAAATATTTAGAGAGAAACAGCAAAAGAAAGACAAAATCTGCAATCAAAGAACTTCTCAATCTGACACCACCCACTGCCCTACTTGTATCAGATATTGAAAAGAATACATACGAAGAGGTCATGATGGACACAATCAAGATAGATGACATCTTGTTTGTAAAACAGGGATCAAATGTTCCAACTGATGGAAAGATAATAAAAGGCAGTGCGAGCATTGATGAGAGTCTGATTACAGGTGAGAGTCTTCCCGTTGAAAAAAAGGTTGATGATGATCTCATTGGGGGCTCTGTAAATACAAGTGGAAACTTCTATATGCAGGTAAGCAAAGTTGGACGAGATACAGCATTGGCTAAGATCATCAAATTCGTTGAGGATGCTCAGGGAAAGAAAGCTCCGATTTCTAAAATTGCAGATAAGGTTGCAGGAGTCTTTGTTCCAATTGTCATCTCAATTGCAGTTGTATCAGCTGTTATATGGGCAATCTCAGGCCAACCAATAAGTTTTGTACTTAACATCTTCACGTCGGTTCTTGTTATTGCATGTCCATGTGCTTTAGGTCTTGCAACTCCAACTGCAATTATGGTTGGAACAGGTCTTGGTGCAAAACATGGTATACTGATCAGAACTGGTGAGGCTCTTGAGCAGATACACAAAGCTCAGGTTGTCATATTCGATAAGACTGGAACAATAACAGAAGGAAAACCTAAAGTAACAAACATTGAGATACTTGATGATTCTTACAGTGAGGAAGAACTTCTTAAGATTGCAGGTACTGTTGAAAAGACATCAGAGCACCCTCTCAGCAAAGCAATTGTTGATAGAATGAATGAGAAGAACATATCAGGTGATCTTGCAATCAAAAAAGCCAAGAGCTTCAATGGTAAGGGAATAATCGCCTTTCTTGAGGATGGTCGCATGATAAGCATTGGAAATGAAAAATTGATGCAGGTCTATGCAACAGATGTGAGCCAGTACAGTGAGAAAGTCAAGAATTCATCACTTGAAGGAAACACAACTATGTACTACAGCATTGATGAGAAGGTTGTGGCCCTCATAAGTGTTGCAGATACAATAAAGAAAGACAGCAAAAAAGCAATTGCAAAATTGAAGAAAGCAGGTCTTGAGGTTGTCATGCTCACGGGTGACAATGAGTACACAGCAAAAAATATTGCATCTCAGGTTGGAATTGATAGAATTGAATCAAATGTACTTCCAACAGAAAAAGCGAAAGTTGTTGAGAAATATCAGAAAGAAGGCAAGATTGTGATGATGGTTGGTGATGGAATAAACGATGCACCATCTCTTGTACAATCAGATGTAGGTTTTGCAATAGGAAATGGCTCTGATGTAGCAATTCAAGGTGCTGATGTTGTTCTGATGAAGAGTGATTTACTCGATGTTTTTAGAACATACAGACTCAGCTCTCTTACAATAACAAACATCAAAGAGAACCTATTCTGGGCATTCTTCTACAATTCAATTGGTATTCCTGTAGCAGCTGGTGTTGTATATGCCTTTGGTGGTATATTATCAAATCCAATGATAGGATCATTGGCAATGTCTTTGAGCTCTGTATTTGTAGTTACAAATGCATTGAGACTCAGATTTAAAAAATTAGATTAGGAGCAATTATGGCAGAAATTAAATTATCTTGTAAATCAAAACATAGAGAGGAGACAGAATACAGATCTCTTATGAACAGACTCAATAGAATTGAGGGTCAGGTAAGAGGTGTGAAGAAGATGGTTGAAACTGATGTTTATTGTACAGATATTTTAACTCAAGTATCAGCGATACAATCTGCTTTGAATGCATTTAATAAAGAACTTCTTACCAATCATATAAAAACCTGTGTTGTAAAAGACATAAAGAATGGTAATGAAGATGAAGTGATAGATGAGTTGATGACAACTCTAAAAAAAATAATGAAGTAAGGATGGTATTATGACTACATTAAAAGTAAACAACATGACTTGTGAGCACTGTGTTAAAAGAATCAACGAAGCACTTGATGAAGCTAAAATAAAGCATGAGATCAATTTAAGTGATAAGAGTGTTAAGGTTGAAGCTGATAAAATGGAGCTTCTTGAAGTATTTGATTCTTTGGAATCAATGGGATATGAAGCTGAAGTTGTAAAATAAGCTTCAATATAAATAATAAGGCTATTGGGATCATCTCAATAGCCTTATTTGTCAGACAATACTTAGAATGTGCATCTTGTGGGCTCTTTTCCCATCTCGCCGATTGAACATGTTGCATCACTTAAGTAGAAAGGAGCAATCACGCTTTCAGCAAACATCTTTTCAAAGGCTGGAACTGCTTTGTACACAGATGCAATTGTATCTGCTGAATCATCAAGAACTGCTGTTGCTTGAAGTCTCAATACAGTCTTACCATCATAAGCAGAGATAGCTACTTTAGAATTGTTCTGCAATTCAGAGAATAAATTCATATTCTTAGCTAAAATAAAATAAAGTTTATCATCTATATCAATCATGCTTCCCATAGGTCTTACATTGGGTGTGCCATTGTTCTCTGTTGCAAGAAAATAAGTTTTTGCTTCTGCTATTAATTTTGTAATTTCGTTCATGAATGAACTCCTTGTAAATATTTATGTTTCAAAATATAATGTGTACAAACTTTAATGTAAATACTCTCATTTTTGATATGTACTATCATAAATGATAGTGTAAAAGGAATACCATGAGAAAAGAATATGCTCTTGAATGTAAAGAATGCAATGTAGATTCTGAAACCAAAAAACTGCTGTGCACATACTGCATAACTCAAAAGGTTTTCAAAGGAAAATGGAAGCTATTGATCTATTGGCATCTTCAGCAAGGAACAAAAAGGTTCAATGAACTGTGTAGATTGATTCCTGCAACTCAAACAACTGTAGCAAGACAGCTGAAAGAATTGGAAGAAGATGGAATCATAAACAGGAAAGTTTACAATCAAATTCCACCTAAAGTTGAATATTCTATTGCACCTTTAGGTAAGAAATTTTATGGAATAATGGAAGACATGCATGAATTTGGTGTTGAGTTCTTCAAAGCAAATAACATTCCTTCATGATCGTCAATTTAAATCTTTAACAGAATCTCGTATGACAATCTCTGTATCCAGTACTGTATTTGAAAAAGAGTTGTCATCATTCTCTATCATGTAAGTGAGTCTATCTATTGCACACTCACTTTTAGATTTTAGATTCTGTTTCACTGTTGTGATTGGAGGAATTGAATATTTGGCATACTCACTGTCATCAAATCCAACTACAGATATAAATTCAGGAACTGATATTCTGTTGGATGCAAGAAATCTTATGCAATCAAGGGCATAGAAGTCTGATGCATAGAACACTGCCGTTATGTTCGAAAAAAGACCTCTCTCTAGAATTTCATCATATATCTTCCATCTTTCATCTTGATGTTTTGATACAGTGAAGCAATCAAGAGGCTCTATATTGGATTTCTTCAATGCACTGCAGTAGCCCTCATATCTCTTCTTACCAGGACCATGAAGTTTTTTTTCATCACAGACAAAGGCAATATTTCTGTGTCCCATATCAATTAGATATTCTGTAATTGCAAAACCACCTTGAAAATCATTTATTCTAACGTTGTTGAAATGGTCAATAAGTGATCCAACTCCATTTTTTTGAAATTGCTCTAGAAAATAACTATCAACAAGAACAATTGGAATCTTTATTTTATCTGCAATCTCTCTGTACATTTCTGGCTCAATTCCCATGAGAACAAGACCTGAGAACTTCCAGTTGCCTATTATTTTAAGAAGGTCCTTACTTGAGCTTGAGCAATGAAGCATTGTGTAATATCCTCTGCTTCTTATGTTCTCCTCAAGAGATCCTATCATTCCAGCTACATATGGATCTAAGAGAGGACTCTCATCCTCTCTTCCATGCAAAAATGAAATGACCCCTATTATCTTAGATAGCTTGTTTGCAAGAATCATTGCCCCCATATTGGGGGAATAATTCAATTTCTCTATAGTCTCTTCAACTATCTGTCTCTTCTCTTTTGATACCTTATCATACCGTTTGTGAATCACATTCGACACTGTTGTGGCACTCACATTAGAGAGTTTGGCAATTTCCTTTATAGTTGTCACTTTTATCTATACCTCAGTCATTCTTCTTCAGATGCAATACAATGCTTTCATTTTCTTTTAGGGAGCATCGCAACTTACCCTCTTCTATTGTACACACTGCATCTCCAAGTAGATTTGTAACTTCATCTGCAACAATTGGTGCAAGCTCCATTTCAAAGATACCAGAGACATCTTTATTCATAATGAGCAAGATGCTCTCATCTTCAACATAGCGAATCAAGCTCATGTGCTTTTCATCACATTTCATGAATCTTGTTGAGCCGTATGATAGAATTGATGAGTATTTATTTCTTATCTCTCCTAGTTTGCAGTAGGTATCAAATATATCTTTGTTCCATTTATCTTCATCCCACTGCATAGGATATCTCCACATCTCAACGGAGTTCAACTTTCCATCTATGCCAATTTCATCCCCGTAATATGTTGATGGCATTCCAGGTAGAATGTATGAAAGCATCACACAGGATAGATATATGTCCTTGTTGTAAACAGCACTGTTGTTGTGAAGACGAGGTGTATCGTGTGAATCAAACAGGTTCATCTGCAGATATCTCATCTGAGATGGAAGTGTGTTCAAATTGGATTCAAGGGCTTCTTTCAATGCCACTCCTGAATATGGTTTTGTTGAGCCAGGATTAGATCCCCAGTTATCAAGAAGAAACTTATCATTCTCCCCCATCCATCTTCTTATAGGTCGACCACAACCTACATAGTTCATTATACCATCCCACATATCACCTTGAAGATATTCTGTTGCATCATTCCATGCCTCACCAACAAGATAGGCGTCCTCTCTGACACCTTTGATGCTGCTGTGAACCTCTCTCCAGATCTCATCAGTCAACTGGTCGGTGCCCTTTCTTCCAACAACCTCGGCAACGTCAAGTCTCCATCCATCTTGATTGAAAGGCTCTTTTAAGAATTTCTGCATAACACTCTCTTCATCTGCATATATGAGAGATCTGAGTTTCTTGCTGTTGTAATTCAACTGTGGTAATGTCTTCACACCTTCCCAGAAAGAAACACTTCCATCCTCTTCAATGTAGTAATAAGTTGCTTCCTCACTGTTGGCATCAGTTGATGCCTTCTTGAACCAAGGATGGTCTATTCCTGTATGATTGATTGAGATGTCCACAATAACTTTGATGTTGTTCTCATGAAGTACATCCACCATCTTGATGAACATCTCATCTCCACCTAACTTCTCATCAATGTGAAAAAAATCACAGCAGTCATAGCGATGAGTGGTTCGACTCACTCCAATTGGATTCAAATAAACTGATGTGATTCCAAGACGTTTGAGATGATCAACACTATCAATGATTCCTTGAAGATTACCGCCGAAGAAATCAAGACAGCGTCCCTGATCAAATTCAAGTGGCTCCTCATCAAAGTTGAGTTTTTTGACTGTACCTCCATCAAAATCATAGAGGCCATCAGTTATTTCAAACTCACTCTCACCTCGTCTGAATCTATCAGGAAATATCTGATAACATGTGGAGCTGCTTACCCAATCAGCAGGTTTTATATTGGTCTTCAGAGAGAACATATCTCTTTCACATACAAGAGATTGAGTGAGTCCCAGAACACTGTAATAGTAGTATGCATCTTCAACCTTGAGGGCAAAGTAATAATGTATCTCATCCATCTCAAGTGTGTTGATTGTAGCTTGGGCAAAACCATTATCGAGGAAACAGTTGATGCTGCTGTATGTTCCATTGATTCGTACAAACAGTATCACTTTCTCAACATTATCTGTTATCTTTATTTTAAGAGTTACATCCTCATTTTTTTGAGGATACATGGGTATCACATAAGTACCAGATACCTGAGAGTCTATATATTCATTCCAATGTTGCATGAACTTCTCCTAATTTATCTATTCTTCAATCATCATTCTCTACCAGTATAAAACTGAAATTTTTAGTTGACAACCAACTTCAGTTGTATGATACTTTAGATATTGGTGTTACGCAACACCAAATTATTTTTTTTATTCATCTCAATAGATGAATCTATGGAGGATTTTATAATGAAAAAATTTGTTGCAGTTTTTTTGACAACATTGCTTGTAACAACAGCACTGTTTGCTGGTGGTGCTAAGGAGAGCAATTCTTCTACGCAAGATACTAAACCGGTTGACATGATGGAAAAAGAAACCGTCAATTTAAAAGTTTGGGGCTCAATTGATGCTCAAGATTTACTTAAAGAGATGGTTGAGAGCTTCAAACAGGAGTACCCTGAAAAGGAATACAATATTGAATTTGGTATTGTATCTGAAGCAGATGCAAAGGCTCGTTATTTGGAAGATCCAGAGGCAGCTGCAGATGTATTCTTCTTTGCAAATGACCAACTGAAGGACATGGTAAAAGCTGGTGCTCTATATCAGATAGCAGGATCATATAAAGATAAAGTCATAGCTGAAAATGGTGAGGGTTCTGTGGAATCAGCAACTGTTGATAACAAGCTATATGCCTTCCCTGAAACTGCCGACAATGGATACTTCATGTATTATGATAAAAGTGTGATCAGCAGTGAAGATGCAAAATCAATTGACTCAATATTGGCAGCATGCAAGAAATCAAACAAGAAGTTCTATTTTGATCTTTCAAATTCATGGTATGTTGCATCATTCTTCTTTGGAGCTGGTTGCTCTCTTGGAATAGATGAGAGTGGAAATCAAACATGCGATTTCAACAATGCTGATGGACTAGCTGCAGCTTATGCACTCAAAGAGCTGACAGCCTCCCCTTACTTCATGGGCGGAGATCAATCCGTTTTGACTGGCGGCATGGGTGATTCAATTGCAGCTGGTGTATGCGGAACATGGGTTGCAAATGCTATGAAGGAAAAGTTAGGCGATAACTATGCAGCTACAAAGCTTCCAACATTCACAAGAGATGGAAAGCAGGTTCAACTTGGATCTTTTGCAGGTTACAAACTATGTGGAATCAGCAAGGTGACAAAGAGCCCTGTTGATGCTATGAAACTAGCACAGTGGCTCACAAATGAACAAAATCAACTTCTTCGTTTCCAGAGAAGAGGTATTGGACCTTCCAACATAAAAGTTGCAGCAATGCAAGAGGTTCAAAAGACTCCTGAGCTTGCAGCATTGGCACAGCAGAGTCTTTATGCTGTATCTCAGAATGATGTACTTGGCTCTTTCTGGGGTCCTGTTGAAGCATTTGGTGCCAACATGGAAGCATTCAATTATGAACCAAGTATTCAGGCACAACTTGATGATGTTGTGAGCCAAATCACAAATTAATTTCATTATCATTGGTATATATTGGGAGAGTAAAATCTCCCAATTCATTATATATAGAGAGAGTATAAATGAAAGCTAAAAATTATCATATGATGAGTGGTTATCAAAAAGTTATATACCACTTATCTCTTTTCTTCAAAAACTTACCTCACAACTTAAAGAAATTTTTTAAAAGCCTTGGTAAAGCGATTGCCTGTTTTTTCATAACAATAATTGAAGGATTTGCTAATTTTGGAAGAACCTTTTCAGAAGGAAACAAATTCACAAAATTATCTTTTTTAATCATGGGACTCAGTTGCTTGATCTACGGTCCATTTTGGATGGGTCTTTCTTTTTTATTGATTGAAATTCTATTCATTTTATTCATCAAAGAATTTGCAATTCTGTATCTTGTCAATCTTACAACCCTTGGAACACAGGCTGAGGTTGAAACTTTCAATGAAGCAAAAGGAATTATGGAATACATAACAGCAGACAATTCAATGCTGATTCTTCTGTATTCTGTTCTATCCTTGGTTGTCATCTGCATTTTCATAATTGCCTACATACAGAGCACAAAAGAATGTCTGAGATCTCAGCAGCGTCATGAAAGAGAAGAAGAAGCACAATCATTCAAGAGGATGCTCAGATCTTTAAAAGACGAGAATTATCACATAACTCTTTTGAGCATTCCAACGTTGCTTCTCATCTGCTTCACTGTGATACCATTGATCTTCATGATTTTATTGGCATTTACAAACTATGATGCAAATCATCAACCTCCTGGAAATCTTTTCACCTGGGTTGGTTTTGGAAATTTCAAAGATATTTTTGGTAAGAATGCAATCAAAAGCTATACATTTTTATACTTACTGCAATGGGATCTGATATGGTCTTTCTTTGCAACATTTCTCAACTATATTTTAGGAATGATTCTTGCAATGATGATAAACAAAAAAGGAATAAGAGGGAAAAAAATATGGAGGACCATATTTGTAATCACAATAGCTGTCCCTCAATTTGTAACACTTCTTCTTATGAGCAAGATATTGGGAGACAATGGTACAGTCAATTTGATTCTTGAGAGATTTGGACTCAACACAGTACCTTTCTTAACAGATGGGCACACTGCACGTATTGTAATAATCATTGTTGATCTTTGGGTAGGTATCCCTTATACAATGCTGATTACAAGTGGAATATTGATGAACATTCCTTCAGAGCTTTATGAGAGTGCAAAAATTGATGGAGCAAATGCAGCAGTCTCATTTTTTAAAATAACTCTTCCCTATGTTCTTTTTGTTACAACTCCTTATCTAATAACGCAGTTTGTTGGAAACTTCAATAACTTCAATGTTATTTATCTGCTAACAGGAGGTGGACCTCAATCCACAGTATTGTACCAAGCAGGAGAGACAGACCTACTTGTAACATGGCTCTACAAGCTTACAATCAACTATCAAGATTACAATCTTGCATCTGTAATTGGTATTCTTGTATTTGTTGTATCTGCATCACTATCACTGATTGTATTCAACATGTCGTCATCAGTAAAGAATGAGGAGCAATTCCAATAAAATGAAAAAAAGTTATAAAAGATCAAGAAAAATTACAAATGGTATAATCTACATAATTCTGACAGTCATGGCAATCTTCTGGCTATCTCCAATTGTTTGGCTTCTGATAAGATCATTTCAAGGAGAGAAAGGAGCTTGGATCACAACTCTACTTCCAAAGCAATGGACATTGAGCAATTATACAAGACTCTTCACTCAAACGGATATGTTTAACTACCCTCTTTGGTTTTTGAACACATTCAAGATTGCAGTGTTTACATGCATAATTTCAACACTGCTGATACTTATGGTCAGCTACTGCTATTCAAGACTGCGTTTCAAAAGCAGAAAAGCGTTCATGAATTTAGGACTTGTACTTGGAATGTTCCCAGGTTTCATGACAATGATTGCAATCTATCATATTTTGAAAGCATTTGGCCTCTATCAATCACACATATCATTGATCCTTGTTTATTCATCTGGTGCATGTCTGGCATATTTCATTCCAAAAGGATTTTTTGATATGCTTCCTCGTTCAATGGACGAAGCTGCAATCATTGATGGAGCAACAAGATCACAGGTATTTTGGAAGATAATAATACCAATGAGCAAACCAATTGTGGTCTATACCGCACTCACAAGCTTTCTAGCTCCTTGGCTTGATTTTATATTTGCATCCATCATAATGAAGGATAACTATGATAAATATACGATGGCTGTTGGACTGTTTAAAATGCTAGAGAGAGAGAATCTGTATGAATATTTCACCAGATTCTGTGCAGGTGCCGTACTTGTATCAATACCGATTACAATCTTATTTATATGCTTTCAGGGTTATTATGTAGAGGGCGTTGCCGGCGGTTCTACAAAAGGATAGAAAGTGCAAAATAACAACATCAGGAGAGATTATGAAATTAAAAAATAGATGTTCAGGAATACTTCTGCACATATCCAGTCTACCATCAAAAGATGGTATTGGCTGTTTCAACAACGAAGCTTTTGAATTTGTCGATTTATTGAAGAGAGCCAAGATAAAACTTTGGCAGATTCTACCACTTTCAAAAATTGGCGAGGGTAACTCACCCTATTCATCTATCTGTACCTATGCAGGCAATGAACTGTTCATAAGTATTGAAAAACTCATAGAGATGAATTTACTTGATGAAGAAGACTTTAAAGACTTTAAAGATCTATCAAGCAAAAAAGTTGACTACAAGATGGTATCTGATTACAAGCTTCCTCTTTTGAACAGAGCGTCTTACAATTTCATGGAGATGAATCTTACACAAAGCGATGATTATAACAAATTTGTAAGAGATAATGACTTTTGGCTAGATTCTTACTCTCTTTTCACAGCTATTTCTGAAGTATATAATTCGGTGAATTTTCTTGAGGATTGGAGTGATGAATTAGCTGATAGAGATGAAAAAGCATTGACTGAATTCAAAGCAGATAATTCAAAAAGAATAGAGGAGATAAAAATAATTCAATACCTCTTCTACAAACAGTGGTTTGAACTGAAGGCCTATGCAAACAAAAATGATGTGCAGATTGTGGGTGATGTTCCAATATTTGTTGCAAAATTGAGTGTTGAGACATGGAGCAACCCAGAACTATTCAAAACAGATGAATTTGGTAATATGTCATTCATCAGTGGCTATCCACCTGATGATGATGGAAAGAATGGACAGGTATGGGGAAATCCAGTGTATGACTGGAAGAGAATGGAAGAGAACAATTTCGATTTTCAGATCAACAGAATTCAATTTCTTTTGAAGCAGAATGATTGGTTGAGATTGGACCATTTCATTGGTTATTATCATTACTGGGAGATACCAAATGATGGTGAGGCAAAAGATGGAAGATGGGTTGAAGCTGAAGGAAGAAAGCTGTTTGATGCACTGAAACTTAAAAATCCAGAGATACCAATCATTGTTGAGGATTTAGGAGCGATCACTCCTGAAATAGAGGCTCTGAGGGATGATAATGAATTTCCAGGTATGAGAAATTTCTTATTTGCCTTTGAATTCAATGATAAAAAGTTGAATACAAAAAACGCATTCCTACCAAGCAATTACATAGAGCAGTGTGTCGCCTACACAGCAACACATGATAATGAGATGCTTGAATCATGGTTTGAGAGTAAAAGTGAATTTGAAAAAGATGCAATCTGCAAGTACATGAAAAGTGATCAAGAGCACATTGCTTCAAATTGTATAAAGGCTCTGTTCAACAGCAAAGCAAAATTTGTGATAATTCCAATGCAGGATTATCTTCACAAAACAAATGAATGCAGGATGAACACACCGGGAACTCTGAATGATTCAAACTGGACATACAAAATGGAGAACTTTGATGAGTTCTCTCTGCAGATTGAAAGCATTAAAGATCTGAATATCAAAAGTCACAGATAAAGATGTAAATAGCTGCCCAATTCAAAGATTGAGGCAGCTATTCTATTCAATAGGCAGCAAATCATAAAAATATTATGCTAATTATTATCAATCATAGGTATATGTAAATATTACATTACTTGTATAATTTCCTGCGGGTATCTGAGAATCACCTGCAATTTTAAATCTGAAACCCAAAACCAATTTTTCATTTCTGTTCTTTCCTGCTGGAATAATAATTTCAGCAGAGGTGCTTCCATCTGCATTTTTGGTCTGACTTTCAAGTTCAACCAATGTATCATTTGTAAACAATTTTACTGTTGGAGTCACACCAGTTCTGTAATTATCCTTTCCATTAACAGTTCCAACGAATTCTGAAGGAAGCAAGCTTATAGCAAGCTTCATATCACTGTTAAGATTTCCTGGACTTCTTTTGAGTCTGAATACTTTTGTAGCTGATCTTGCCTGTGAGATGTCAAAATTTGTGTCGATTATATAATTATCATCTTCAACCTTTTCCAAACCTGTCTCAGCTTTAAAATAGAGAGAGAATTCATAAGCCTCTTCTGCTACTGCTCCATTAATTATTATATTTCGGTCACTGTTAGCTGATGTTTCATCAACTGCCATCAAAGAAGCTAAGGCTAATGATGCTATCAGTAAGAGTGCCAGTATTTTTTTCATGCTATATCCTATTTTTTTATCAATCGTAATTGATTGTCATATTTTTAATTTTATCTATCTGTATAATAACTAACTTTGTAACTTATGTCAACACTTAATAAGATATAACATGTCATTTATTCAAAACAAATATTTTAACAAGAAATTTACTCTATTTAGTTGTAACTTATATCATAGGTATATATTTTTTCTTATGGTGATTGTTCCTTTTACATAGGTCTTTATCTTTTTGTCTTCTGTATTTTGATAGGCGTCATATATAACTTTATATATATCATCAACTCCATGTCTCAAAGAGATCATATCAAGTGCAGTCAATCCAGTTTTGGAGTTTTTCTTAGTAGCATCAGCACCATAGGCCAGAATTGTTTTGACAACATCTACATCAGTTGAATATTTTGCACTCAGCATCAGAAGAGTATTTGAGTTTTTCAAAGGCTTATCAACATAGACACCAGTATCTAGATAATCATCTATTGCTTGCACATTGTTTATATTTTCAATTAAATAACTTGACGGATATGGATTGACTTTGTTTGATGTGCAACCACTCAAAACTAAAATACAAAGTGCCAACAAATATAATATTTTTTTCATATAATTTCCTTATATGAAAAGTATAAGAGTTAAACATTGAATTGACAACAATGCAGCCTCTTATAGATATGAACTATTTAATTAAAGAAATGAATAAAAGGACATGCAATAAATTCATGTCCTTTTATTCGTCATCTATGCATATGAAATTAGCATTTCTCTCCAGGTCTTCTTATGTTTGGATTCCAATCGTCATCGTCCCACAAAATACCAGGACCATAAGGAGCAACTGCCACCATTATGTATGGACATGTACAGCTATCACCACTCTCGCGTGCAAATCTCCACATTTTTTTACACATCATCTTTATTACATCGTCATGATCATCATTTATTACGTTATGCATCTCTTTTGGATCATTTTTTAAATCGTAGAGCTCATCATAGTCAAATGTGTTTAAAACATATTTCCATTTTTTGTTGAAAACAGATCTTTGTATACCATAAAGTTCATTACCATTTGTTTGTGTGAAAAGCTCCTCTCTCCAACTATCGGGATTTTTTCCTTCTAACAGAGGAACAAGGGACTCACCTTGCATCTTTACATCAGTGTCTATCTGAGCAATATCAAGAATTGTTGGTGCGAAGTCAGTTATACTTGTCAGCTTGTCACATCTGATATCTTTTTCAAATGTTGGACCTGATACAAAAGCACAGATTTTATATGCTTCTTTAAAACAAGGAAGACCTTTTGCCCAAAGACCATGAGATGCAACATAATCACCATGGTCGGTGAGATACATTATGTATGTATCATCTAGTATTCCCTTCTCTTCAAGAGCATCCAAGACCTGACCAAAAAGATAATCTTCATATGATACAAAAGCTAAATATCGTCTTATGCTCTCAATGTGCTCTTCTTTTGTAAGTTTGAAGCAATCTCTAGTTCTTCGATACAATGCAGGTTTGTCCATCATGTCATCTTCAAAACTCTCTGGAAGTTTGATATCCACATCTTTATAAAGATCGATAAACCTTTGGGGAGGACAATATGGATCATGAGGGCCAGTGGTTCCAACATAATAGAAAAAAGGATCATCACTTTCTCTATTTTTAATATCCTCACATACAAGTTTGACAGTATCACCATCACCGAAAGGATTCTCATCTGCACCAAATTGATGATATTTAGGATATCCAGGTCTTACAATCTCTCCAAAATCTTTAGAGTCATCAAGCTTCACATTATCTTTGTTATCATAGACCTCTTCCCAATCATGAAATTGTGGAGAGTTTGAACTCTTCATTCTCCCGTAATTTGAGATGTACTCTCTAAGTACTTTATCAAAGCCTCTATCAAGTGGTCCTTCTAAGGCACTGACGTGCCACTTACCTGCAAAAGTATTATCCCACCCATTCTCTTTCAATATTTCAGGAAATAATTTAATGCCATCATAGAGACCTCTCGACAAGGTATTGTCTACCTCAACATTGTTCCAAACATTGTGCTGAGATGGATAGAGACCAGAAAAAAATCCTGCACGAGATGGACAGCAATGAGGAGATGTTGTGTAACATTCTGTAAATTGAACAGATCTCTTTTTAAATCTATCAATGTTTGGTGTGATTGCTTGAGAGCCATCACACACTGTTTGAGCATTCTGCTGATCAGTCATAAAAACTAAAATATTTTTTTTATCACTCATTTCTTTACCACC
>JBFHKM010000050.1:0-18440 GCA_041595335.1 Sphaerochaetaceae bacterium | reverse complement strand
GGTCAAAGAACAGTGTGTACTTTGCTTTGGTTGTCTTCATCGCTGTCCTCAACATGCAATCCAATATGGTGATACAAAAAAACATGGACAATATGTAAATCCCAACATCACAATATAGATGCAATTACAGAGCTGCACCAGAAGAAAGTCATCGGTGCAGCATCACTTAAAAGACAGTATGTACATCAAGATTTTTATAGCCACACCAAGCCAAATTCTTATATACAAAGCTCACCTTCAAAATAATATGGATTAAAAAATCCAATATTAGAATCAATCAATATATCATCAACAATAAAACTGATGAGTTAAAACACCTTTCAAACAGCAAGAATTTCTATTTCATGAAGCAAAATTTTCATAATATCAAACAAATATAAAAGATTACCAGTCAACAATTTATCAATATATTTATATTCAATATTTATATATCATTGCTATATAGGTTATAAATTTCTTCAATATTTTATTTTTCATTTTAATTCTCATTCAATCATTGACACGATTAAAAAAACTGTGATAGTTTAAGCTCCATAATAAAAAAGTTGCAAAGACGCAAATATCCAAAAAGGTATTTGCGTCTTTTTTTTATTCAATTCGAACATCAAAATATGGAGAGATTTTATGAGAAGAAAAGTACTTACAGTGATTATGGCAATTGCCATGGTTGTGTCTTTAGCAAGCTGCACAAAAACAGCAGAGAGTTCTAAAAATACAGAGGCAACAAATGTTTCAGAAACAGTTAGCTCTGCTAAAGTTGAATCTACAACACCAACAATTGATGCTATAAAAGCATCTGGAAAACTAAGAATGGCTACAGGTACATATGTACCATTTGAATATCGTGATGCAGATAATAAGATTGTTGGATTTGATGTTGATTTAGGCCAACTCATTGCTGATAAATTGGGTGTTGAACTTGAGGTCATGGATATGCCTTTTACAAGTATCATTCCAAGTATTGAAAAAGGTGAATATGATTTAGCCATTGCTGCTATGTATGATAAACCTGCACGTCGTGAGGTTGTGTTGATGTCAGATTCATACATGAAAACAGGTATGGTACTTGTCACACTCAAAGGAAATGAACACAACATTGAATCTCTAGCTGATTGTGATGGACTTAAAGTTGGCGTTAAAGCTGGTGCAACATCCCAGGTAGTTGCAGAAGATGCTATGAAAAACAGCGATGTAAAATATGACATCGTGGGATATGACGATACAATTGGTTGCGTATCTGACTTAATAGCAGGTCGTGTTGATGTTGTAGTAAATGATCTGCTCAATCAGAAAGAGATAAATAAAACAAATGACAAAGTAGAGATTGTAAGTGATCCTTTCACAAATGCTGATTTATCAATAGCTGTTGCTAAAGGAAATGATGATCTGATGGATTTTGTAAATACAATAATTGCAGATTACCAACAGGATGGTACTTACGATAAATTATTTGATAAATGGATCAACTAATAAATCATTCTTTTGTATCTATGATTGCTGCTTCAGTAAATTGAAGCAGCATATATTTTATTTATATTAAACAGGAAAAGGAGCATTTCATGCATGATTTAGATTTTACTGTTGTTTTTCATAAGATGCCATCCCTCTTACAAGGTGCATGGGCAACTTTATATCTGAGTGTCATCTCTCTTCTTATAGGACTGACTCTTGGTATCATTCTGGCACTTCTAAGAGATAGCAAACTAAAAATATTATCAAGATTATCGTGGTTCTACATATGGGTCTTTAGAGGTACACCTCTTATGATTCAGCTTTACATATTTTATTTTGGCTTACCTTCTTTAGGTATCAAGATGAGTCCAGTAATGGCTGGTATCTGTGGAATGTCACTCAACACTGCAGCATATATTGCAGAAATTGTTAGAAGTGGTATTCATGGAGTTGATGCAGGTCAAAGAGAAGCTGCTAAGGCTCTGGGCATGAGTCCATTTCTTGAGATGATACGTATTGTGACTCCTCAGGCAACAAAATTATGTTTGCTTCCTTTAATAAATCAGTTTGTTGCAACTATCAAGAACTCTTCAATATTATCTGTCGTAACGATAATTGAATTGACAAGAGCTGGAACACTCATTGCCTACTCTGATTTCAGGTATTTTGAAGCATATATTGCAATTGCAATAATGTATCTCGCCCTAACAACAATATTCACAAGTATCGGTGGATACATCAATAGAAGGTTGGTATAACATGAGTGAATCTATTTTAAAAATAAACAATCTGCATAAGTCTTTTGGAGATACCAAAGTATTGAAGGGTATCAATTTTGAAATGAAAGAAGGTGAAAAAATTGTTATCATTGGTCCCTCTGGATCAGGAAAGAGCACCATCTTGAGATGCATCAATAGACTTGAAACATTTGAGAAAGGTGAGATATTTTTCAATCAAGAAAAAATAACACCTGATAAGCTCCACAAACTCAGACAGGAGATAGGAATGGTTTTTCAACGTTTCAATCTTTTTTCACACATGAGTGTGATTGATAACATCATTGAGGCGCCCGTTCATGTGAAACACATAAAAAAAGACAAGGCTAAAGAAGAAGCAATCAAACTTCTAAAAAAAGTTGGACTTGAAGATAAGGCTGATGAGAGAGCTAAGAACCTATCAGGAGGTCAGCAGCAGAGAGTCGCCATTGCACGTGCTCTTGCAATGGAGCCCTCAATTATTCTTTTCGACGAACCAACCTCAGCTCTTGATCCAGAATTGGTTGGCGAGGTACTCAAAGTTATGAAAGATCTTGCAGAGGAAGGTATGTCAATGATAGTTGTTACCCACGAGATGGCTTTTGCACGTGAGGTAGCGGATAGAATTATCTTCATGGATGATGGAGTTGTTGTATCTGACTGTCCTCCTGAAGAATTTTTTGAACATCCCAAATCTGATAGAATCAAACAGTTTATAAGAAAGGTATCTCATCAATAATCAACAATATTTTTTATATATTCCAAATATTTGCAATCTTCAAATTTGTAACAAATCAGAATTTGGAATATAGTTATAGATGGAGTTTTGCATAGGACTTCCAATCACATAGATATAAAGAGTAAGAAATGAATGATATTAGAAAGAACAGAGTAATTGAAACATGCAAGAAGTTGATTCAAGAGAAGAGCTATTCAGGTCAAGAGAGCAATGCAGCAAGGGTCCTAAAAGAAGAGATGGTATCTCTTGGATTCGATGATGTCACAACAGATAAATTTGGAAATGTAATAGGTCACATCAAAGGAAGACGACCTGGAAAGAAGGTACTATTCGATGGTCACATCGATACTGTTGCCGTTGTCGATGAAAATACATGGAAGTATGGTCCTTTTGAAGCTGAGATACATGATGATAAGCTATATGGAAGAGGTGCAAGTGACATGAAAGGTGCGGTGGCATCAATGGTAAACGCAGCAGCTTTTTTTGCCGACGATTGCAAAAGAGACTTTTCAGGAGACCTTTATGTTGCAGGAGTTGTCCATGAAGAATGTTTTGAAGGTGTTGCTTCAAGAGAGATAAGCAAGAACATCAGACCTGATTATGTAGTGATTGGAGAGGCTTCAGATTGCAACATCAATGTGGGACAGAGAGGAAGAGCAGAGATCATTGTTGAGACCTTTGGAAGAAGCTGTCACTCAGCAAATCCAGAAAAAGGAATCAATGCTGTTTACAAGATGTCAAAAGTCATGACAGCAATCAATAAGATAGAACCACCAACTCACCCTATATTAGGAAAAGGTATATTGGAGCTTACAGATATAAAATCATCTCCTTATCCTGGAGCCAGTGTTGTTCCTGATTACTGCAGAGCAACTTATGACCGTCGTCTTCTTGTATCCGAAACAAAAGAAAGTGTGCTGAAACCAATTCAAAATTGTCTTGATCAGTTGATGAGAGAAGATGAGGATCTAAAAGTTAAGGTATCCTACTCCATTGGAACAGAGAAATGCTACACAGGAGAGGATATCACAGGCGAGAGATTCTTTCCTGGATGGTTGTATGATAAGGACTCAAATTACATCAAAAATGTAATGACCTCTCTAAATGAGATGAATATATTCCCTGAAATAAAGCAATACAACTTCTGCACAAATGGAAGTCATTATGCAGGAGAGGCCAAAATACCAACACTTGGATGTGGTCCATCAAGAGAGAATTTGGCTCATACCACAGATGAATATATTGAGATCTCAGAGCTCACAAAAGTAACAGAGTGTTATTGTGGTATAATGAAGGCTCTTCTTAAATAGAACAGAGGGTAAAAACATAATTATCGAAAGATCACACACAATGAGATAGATGAGCAAAAAACAACTCTTAAACTTCAATAGGTCTAAGAGTTGTTAACTTTTATTTATAAGTAATTTCTATTTATTATTAAGTAGTAATTTCAATTATTGTAGTACTGCTATATGAACCAGCTACAATTTCATCATCACCTTTATATTTCAAACTGAATCTTGCGATTTCTGTTCCAAGATCATGTTTACCTGGATTGAAAGATGTTTTGAAGTAACCAGTAGATGAAGAGCTGTAGTTACCATTTACAGAATTAGAAGAATCATAAACAACCTCTTCATTACGTGTATTTTCTACAGTACCTGAGTAATCTTCAATCACAGGGAACCAACCAGTGCTCTGAACCTCTGCTGTTGAATCAGTGGATAAGAATTCTCCAGTTGTTATTTCTGTGCTGAATTCAATTGTAGATTTCATATTACCATCAGCTTTTGTTGCAACTGTGAAAACATTTGTCTCACCACCAGTAGCATCAAGAGTGACATCTTCAGAATAATCAACATCATTATAATCAGTCCAACTTGTTAATGAGTCATTCAACTGCTGTAGTTTGAATTGATAATCAACTGAAGTCATTTTTGCAGTAAGAACAACATTGCTTGGTGCTGTATATGCAAAGAGGCCTGTAATTGTGAGAGAAGCAACTAATAGTGCTGATAAAATTTTTTTGTTCATGTGTTTTTCCTTTGTTTTTTTAATAATTTATATTGTTTTAATAATTTATATTCTTTTAATATGTTTTCACTATAGTTTACCCTGTAAGTTATGTCAAGAGTATTAAAATATTAGCCAATACTATTTATAACATCAACTCATTTTGTCAAGTTTTTTATTAATAATTCCTTTATATACATATATTTAACGATTAAATTAACTTATGTACAATCTAAAGAATACAAGCATAATAGATTTGTAATGGTTTTTTTATCCATATTTTAAGACATAAATAAATTTTATTTTTTTTATTTTTTTTTATTTATCTTTATCCTCTACTGAGAATATCAAAACATTGGTGCAAAGAAAGATGACATTGAATCTTCAATCAACGACCTCCTGATTATCACCTCAAAATCAATGCCAAGTTAAAATATTAACAAAAAATAATGTTTTTTTTAATTTTCCATTGACAATAATCTGTGTTTTGAGTATCTTAAGCAAGTCTTGAGGGCGTAGCGAAGATGGTTATCGCGACGGCCTGTCACGCCGTAGATCGCGGGTTCGATCCCCGTCGCTCTCGATACATTTACAACTCTGTTTTCAGAGTTGTTTTTTTATCTAAAAAATACAATTAAATTCTTTCAAGACAACAAAAAAGCTGCCACACCTACTCTCAAATAGGATCAGGCAGCATTTTACTTTTTTGCTTGTTGCTCTAAAAATTAATTCTTTTTATCATTCAGAGTTGTTCTTCTAGAAATTGCATAGGCCAAAAGCAGAAGAGGAATACTTATGATAAATGTGGTTGATAAGAAGTTTCTCAAAACATTTATATCAAATGTTGTGTATCCAAAACCTGTCATCTCAGAAGAGTAACCAAATAAATTTGCTATCTTAAGAGATATGTCTGCTATCCTACTTCCTGTTATCCTGGTGCTTACAATTATTCTTGGAATCAACATAGCCATCAAAACAGGAATTCCAACAAATATGAATATCCTTATTCTAGGTCTAACTCTATTCCAAATTGAGCTTATGAAGGTTGCAACAGCATATGTATTGAATAGTGATGAGAATATCCAGAAGAAATCTTTTATAAACAGCTCACCATTTGGAATAGAGCCCTTATAAAGATCCAAGATCTCGTTACCTGATGTTAGGTAGGTCACACCAGCAAGACTTGCTAGAAGAGCAAATGCTGCAATAACAGTCATCATTGATAGAGCACTTGATAGCATTGTTGAAAGACGTGTTCTTCCAAATTGATTGGCTGTAGACAGACTTGGTTTTGTCCATACCAAAGTATAGATAAAAAATACCAACGTCATTACAGAGAATGAAGGTGTCACCTGATTCATCAAATTCACAAATCCACCACTGTCTTTTGTGAAACTCACAACGATGATACCACCTAGAAGATTCACCCCAAAAACAATCAGCAGGATAAAACCTATTATTTTAAAATTATCGTATGTTAGAAATTTATATGTTTGTTTAATTTTCATTTTAGAAGCCCCCTTCGTTGGTCAACTCAATAAATAGAGTTTGAAGATCAACACTTGATACTTGAACCCCATCATCTGCAATCACATCACCCACAACTATACTTGTTGCCTCTGAGCCCACAGTATCAGTTCCTAGAACTCTGCAATCTTTGGTAGCTCTCTCAACATCAGCTTTCAAGCCTTTGACACTCAAAGAGTTTTTAAGCAGTTCATCTACATCACCTTGAACAATTACAGATCCCTCTTTAATTATTATGGCTCTTTCAATCAGGCTGCTCACCTCATCAATAAGATGAGTGCTTATTATATAGCATACCTCTCCTTGCTTTTCAGCAAAACGAGTGAGAAGCATTTTATAGAATGCATTCCTATGATTTGCATCCAATCCCAAAATTGGCTCATCAAACATAACAAACTTACAGGATGAGCAGATGCCCATTATAACTTTAAATATTGTTGAGTAACCTGTAGATAGCTTTGCTATTTTTTGATTTTTATCCAGCTTGAAATCTTTAGCAAGAGTGATGGCATATTCCTCATCAAATTCTTCATCAAAGATTTTTGCAATTTTGAATGCATCTTTTACTTTTCTGTTACCGTAAAAGCTTGTCTCACTCATGAGATAGATGTTAGATAGAAGTTCATCAGATTTGATGATCTGGCCATCCAAAAGTATATCTCCCGTTGTTTGAAAGATCCTTTGACTTATTATGTTCATCAATGTACTTTTTCCTGCACCATTGCGTCCAAGCAAAGCATAGATATGAGATGTTTCAAATTCCATTGAAACATTGTTAAGAGCTTTTACTGTCCCAAAGTCTTTTGTTACATTTTTAATTTCTAATTTCAATTTATTTCTTCCTTATTTATCATATCAATTATGTATCTCTTGCTAAAAGAAAGCCTTTTTGCTTCATTTACCATTGGCTTAACAAAATCAGAGTAGAAGCTCTCGCTTCTCTTTTCTTTGATGAGCTCTCTTGCACCAGTTGATACAAACATACCAACACCACGTTTTTTATATAGAATTTTCTGGTCCACAAGAATATTGATGCCTTTAAGTACAGTTGCTGGATTTATTTTATACCCAACAGAAATTTCTGTAGTTGATGGTATCTGCATCTCATCACCATATACTCCTATAAGAATATCTTCTTCGATGGAATTGGCTATCTGCATAAAAATTGGCACTCCACTGTTTGCGCTAAATTTCATTTTTACTCCTTCGGTTAATTACTTGACTAGTTAACCATAGCACTATCATACAAAGATGTCAAACAAAATTTACAGCAAGTTTTAAAATCGTGTTTAAAAAATTAATAAAGATTCAAATATATAAGAATAAAACAAGAGATCTCTGGACTGTAATTTTGAGGAAAATTCAAGAAAAACATGTAATTAGAGCCTTTAAAGGCAATATTTAACACATTTTGAACTTTTTTCATTTTTTACATTGACAAAAATTCAGAATTCCTATAGTTTCATCAATGTCATGAGGGCGTAGCGAAGCTGGTTATCGCGACGGCCTGTCACGCCGTAGATCGCGGGTTCGATCCCCGTCGCTCTCGTTTCATAAAAACTTCTTATTAATTTAAGAAGTTTTTTTTTGTTCCATTGGAAAAAAGCATCGCATTCAGACCTCCAAATGGCAATTCCATCCATTTTTCAAAAAAAATCTTGTTCATCATATCAAACTTCTATACAGATTAAGAATTGATAGCATTCTTAAGAAACTCACCATCAATAAGCACTTAATTCATTACATAACATATATTTACATATAGCAAACACTTTAAGAAACTTAAAAGTCAGTTCGATATAGTAAATTAAAGTACAATATAGTCTATTTATTGATCATTTCTTGTTCATTATAATAAACATTCAAGTTATCAGAATAACACTTTATATGCTTTTTAAACATTTTTTGCAAAATCTATTGATTTTTTAACGGATTGCAGTTATTGTAATTGAAATTAGAAATAAAACGGACAATATCCGGAGGGAATAATTTATGAATGAGAATAAGAAAATTAAAGTAGCTGTCATTGGCGCAACAGGTGCCGTTGGACAAGTATTTATGTGGAAGTTGGCTCAACATCCATGGTTTGATGTAGTATATGCAACAGCATCTGCTTCTAGAATTGGACTCGCTTATTCTGAGACTACCCACTGGATATTACCACTTGAAATGCCTCAAGAAATTAGAGACATCAAAATGAAAGAATTTAAAATTAAATCAATGCAAGAAGCAGGCGTTCAAATTGTTTTTTCAGCTTTACCTGCAGGTGTTGCACGTGAGGCGGAACCACAGTTAAGAGCAGCTGGTTTCTATATCTTCTCAAATGCTGCTGCTATGAGATACGATAGTAATGTACCAATCCTTATTCCTGAAACTAACTATGAAAAACTAGATCTAATCAGAGACCAGGGATATCCAAAAACAGGTTTTGTGGTAACAAATGCAAACTGTGTTACAACAGGTTTGGCTATGGCACTTGCTCCACTTAGACAATTTGGAATCAATACAGTATCTATCAACAGCTATCAGAGTGTAAGTGGTGCAGGATATCCTGGATTGTCTTCTTTAGATATTCAAGATAACTGTATTCCTTTCATCAATGGTGAGGAAGAAAAGATTGAAAAAGAAATTAAAAAGATATTATCAATTGACCCAGAAGTTTATGCCTTCACAGTTCGTGTAGCAGTTATGTTTGGTCACTTAGAAACTGTTTGGTTGGACTTAGATAAAGATGTCGACGTTGATGATATAGAAAAAGCTTGGAAGGATTTCAAAGTTGAAACAGATTTGCCTTCAACTCCAGAACAGCCTGTGGTCTATAGTAGTGAGAAGACCTTCCCACAGCAGAAATACTCTTTCTGGGGTAATCCAAGCGGCATGGTAGTCTACACTGGTAGACTCAAGAAGAAAAAGAACAAAATTGGTTTCTGTTTGATGGTAAACAACATTGTAAAAGGTGCAGCTGGTGGATCAATCCAGAACGCTGAGTTGTTTGTTAAAAAGTACGGTTTATTGGACTGAGCTAAATCAATCACAGCCTGAGTTATTATTATTATTAGAGAGGAAGGTTCATCCGTCCTCTCTTTTTATTTGTCTCAGGTAATAGAACAGGCTCCCAACCTATTTAATGTTGAGAGCCTTAATTTTGATGCAAATCAGAGCTATTCCTGAATGAGGTATGTCAAACAGTTTCTAACAATCACCTTATATTTTATTCCACGCTGTTCAATATGATAGGTATTATCACGGGTGCAGCCAAGACAGGATAGATTTTTTGAATCATGTCTGAAACAAGAACGAGATATAAACAATGGTGGGACAAATTCAGGTTCAACTGAAGTTGGTTCAAAAGGCCATCTTGATGTATCTTTATTCACTGTTTCCATGAATATGTATCCACCACAGAAATTAGGTATCATCTCCTTAACTGATTGAGCTGAGCCACTGTTTCCTAAATAGAGATAGATATCAGCAAATGCATGTATCTGAGTGTTTATCTTGTTTATCCAACTCATCTGAGCAATGTTGTTTATCCCAACTCTAGTTTTATCAAGCAGATGCTGTATTTCAAGCTTCTTCACAAGATCACTGAGTCTCTTCATATCAGTCTCTTCATCAAGAGATATTGGGGACAGTGGTAAGTAATACAGACCTCCTACCTCAATCAAATCTTCCACATCAGAAGGGATTGTTGTGAAGAAAGGAAGACCATCATTCAAAACTAAAGAAGCTCTCTTTGGAAGCTGCTCCATTTCAACTTTTGGATAAGTAACCAGGTCCACTGGACTCTCTAAATATTGTTCAAATTTTTCTTCAAGAATCTCATACCAAGTTCTTCTCAACTGCTTTATCTGAGATAGCGGAATGAATAGCTTGCCATCAGCTATTTCACTGTTATCTACAATGTTGAAAGTATCACAGACAACAGGACTTTTATCAGAGCGTTTTAAGATCTTTGTGATCTTACTTCTCCAATCAAAATCAGATATTGATCTCTCGACGACAAGATCACTCTTATATTGAGCATCTATCATCAGGTCGCTGCTTGTGGACAGTTCAATTGAATCACTGTTTATAGTCAAGTTAATATTCAAAGGAACCTTTTTTTGCTGAAGGCGGTCGGTGTTTATGAGTTTTTCATCTTGGTCGTGATAAGATATCAAATAAAGGATATCACCTTCTTTAGGTGGTAGATTGTTGACATTAACACCAATGAAGACAGTGTCCCCTTTTCTAGCTCTTGTTAGGGATTTTGAATATCTGTCCTGTATTGCAAAAACACTGAATTTATTTGCTTCAACAGGAGCTCTCTCTCCTTCACTCAAATACATAAGTCCATCATGAATGGCTATATCTTCAAACAATTCAACTTGAGCATAGCAGCTGGATACAAGATCATCACAGCTTATAACTCGAGCTGCAGGAAGACCTCTGTGACCTGGAAAATCAGGAGAGCATAAAGGCTCTGAATTTCTATCTGTTGGTTGAGCTCCAACTCTTCCATATTTTGTTGTCCATCCACCGTAGCTTGAACGAGAGAATGCTACCTGCAATCTTTTGAATGCTTCGGTTGCATCCTCACCATCTAGAACCAATCTATAGGCTTTGGTTACAGCTGCAACGTAAGATGGTGATTTCATTCTGCCCTCTACTTTAAGACTGTCTATTCCAATTTGCTGCAGCAGTTTCACACTGTTGCCAAGTTCTAAGTCTCTCATTGAGAAGAACCATGCATCTTCTTCTTCATCACTGAACCAAGTTCTGCAGATTTGAGCACAGGCTCCACCGTTTGCCGATCGTCCTGTTATTATATGGGAAGCCATGCATAGGCCTGAGAAGCTATAACATAGAGCACCGTGAATGAATACTTTCAACTCAACATCAGGACACTGCACTCTTATATGCTTGATCTCTCCCACAGTCAGCTCTCTTGCAAGAACAACTCTTGAGAAACCAAGAAGCATCATCTCTCTTACACCTTCAACAGAATGAACGGCAAGTTGAGTTGAACCATGTAGAGGAAGTTTTTTGTAGTTATCTCTAATTAATTTAGCAACTCCAAGGTCCTGAACGATGACACCATCACAGCCAATTAGCTCAAGATGTCTCAAAGTTTTTGCGACACTTTCTATCTGTAAATCAACCAAAACTGTATTGATTGTTACATAAACACATTTGTTATTGTCTTTCGCATATTTGAAAAGTTTTGAGTATTCTTCAAAAGTAAAATTTGTGGCATTTTTCCTTGCAGAGAAGTTTTTAAGTCCTAAATATACTGCATCAGCTCCTTCTCTAAACGCAACCAATGCGCACTGCATAGATCCAGCTGGAATTGCAAGTTCACTCATATTATATCCTTTCATAGTTAATTTTATTTTTAATACCAATTTACAAATACATAATAAATATGGATTCAATTACTATTTGGTACTCCATTATTATAATAAAGATACAAGCAATTTAATAGTGTAATTGAAACACTAAATATAATTAATAAGTAAAAATTTACTGATTTATTCTTAATGCTTCATAACTATTGAATTTTATTGCTAAAATGTTATACTATATTCACGGACAAGAAAAATAGCAGTGTCCTACATATTGCTTTTTCAACGTCTCATTACCAGATTTTTATATTAGATAATTTAAATGATTATCTTCACAGTCAAGCCTTTATCTTTAATTCAACAAAAAGAAAAAGATAATTAATAAGCAATATTTTATTACAGGAGTAATATATGAATTCTAAGTATACCGATTTACTAAAAGGTAAAATGAGCGATGCAAGTTGGGCTAAACTTGCAGCTCTAGAAAATGAAAAAGTTATTGACTTTGTAGGTCAATTCGCTGAGCATTGTGACCCTGCAACTATCTATGTATGTGATGACAGCAAAGAAGATGAACAGTACATTAGAGATCAGTCCTTAGCAAAAGGTGAAGAACACACATTAGCTAGAGACAAACAGACTATTCACTTTGATGATCCAAAAGATCAGGCAAGAGATAAAGTAAACACACGTTACCTTGTATACAAAGAGAACCTAGAAAAGATGAAATCTTTGAACTCAATCGCTTATGATGAAGGTTTAGAAGAAATCATGGGTATCTCAAAAGGTATCATGAAAGGTAAAGATGCTGTAGTTAAATTCTTCTGTGAAGGTCCAGCATTCTCTAAATTCACAATGTCTTGTGTTCAGTTCACTGACTCATGGTATGTAGCACACTCAGAATCAATTCTTTACAGACCTGCTTATGCTCACTTCCTAGCTATGAAAGGCGAAGAAAAAGATGAATTCTTCAGATTTATCCACTCAGCTGGTGAATTAACAGAAAACAACACAGCTAAGAACATTGAAAAGAGAAGAATTTACATGGATACACAAAACAACATTGTTTATTCAATGAATTGCCAATATGCTGGTAACACTGTTGGTCTTAAAAAACATTCAATGCGTCTTGCAATCAACAAATCTGGTCAAGAGGGTTGGTTATGTGAACATATGTTCGTAATGGCTTGTGTAAACGAAGAAAAAGGTCGTAAGACTTACTTCACAGGTGCTTACCCATCAGCTTGTGGTAAAACATCTACAGCTATGATTCCTGGTGAAGAAATCGTTGGTGATGATATTGCTTATTTCAGAAACATTGATGGTCAATTCAGAGCAGTTAACGTTGAACAGGGTATCTTTGGTATCATCAAAGACGTTAATGCAGAAGATGATCCTCTAATCTTTGAAAACCTTAATAAAAACCAAGAAGTTATCTTCTCTAACGTACTACGTGGCGAAGACAACCTTCCTTACTGGTTGGGTTCTGGTGTTGAAACTCCTGCTAAAGGTGACAACTTCTCAGGTCCAAATTGGTTTGCTGGCAAAAAAGATGCAGACGGTAATGAAATCAAATGTGCTCACGGCAATGCTCGTTACACAATGAGACTTGATTACTTAGACAACTTTGATAAAGCTGGTTTTGAAGCTAAAGACGGTGTTCTTGTTAGTGGTGTTCTTTATGGTGGACGTGATAGTGATACTACAGTTCCTGTTGAAGAATCTGCTTCATGGAGAGAAGGTATCCTTCTTAAAGCTTGTACTCTAGAATCTGAAACAACTTCTGCAACTCTTGGTGCTGAAGGTGTTAGAAAACCTAGCCCAATGGCTAACATGGACTTCTTATCATACCCTCTAGGTGAATACACATTGAACAACATCAAATTTGGTGAAGGTCTTGAAGTTACACCTAAAGTATTCTCAACAAACTACTTCCTAAGAACTAAAGATGGTAAATTCTGTAACTCTAAGTTAGCTAAGAAAGTTTGGGTACACTGGGCAGAAGGTAGAGTACATGGTGAATTTGAAGCTTTAGATACACCTACTGGTAAAATTCCATTGTACGAAGATCTTAAAGTTCTATTCAAGAAATTATTGAACACTGATTACACTCAAGCTGAATATGAATACCAATTCACTTTCCGTTGTGATAGCTGGATCGCTAAATTAGAAAGATCAAAGCTTTACTTCAAGAAAATGGATGCATTCTGTCCTTCAGTTGTATTCGAAGAATGGGATTCTTTCATTGCTAAGATTGCTGATGCAAAAGCAAAATTCGGTAACGAAATCCTTCCTGGTAAATTTGTAAAATAATAGCTTTTAACTGAGCTTGTTAGAAAGTCACTCTTCGGAGTGGCTTTTTTTTGTCCAAATCAAACAAATCGCAATTATTGAATCCCTAAAGCATGTTTTTATAAAATAATGTTTGCCCTATGGCATTTCATGCCTTATGATTAGGTTATCTAAAAACAAGAAGGATTAATATGGAAAACGTTACAAGAGAAAATGTAAATGTATTTGATTATACAAGCGAAATTTTAAACGCTTTGAAAAAAGGTGTTTTACTTACAACTAAAGCTGACGGTAAAGTTAATACCATGATGATCAGCTGGGGTACATTGGGTATTGAATGGGGTCGTCCTATTTTCACAACTTTTGTACGTGAGCACAGATTTACTAAAGGCCAACTTGATAAAAGCAGTGTTTTTACGATAAACATTCCAATGGGTGAATGGGATAAGAAGAAGATCACATCAATCTGTGGTTCTAAATCAGGATTCGATGTTGATAAAATTAAAGAAGCAGGTTTGACCACTGTTGATGGTGTTGCTGTTGATGTTCCAGCTATTAAGGAACTTCCTCTGACACTTGAGTGTAAAGTTATATACAAGAGAATGCAGGACAAGAAATTGATGCCTGATGATGTTATCGAAAGAGAATATCCACAGGAAGTTCCTGGTACATTCCACGGTTCAAACCGTGATTTCCACACAGCCTATTATGGGGAGATTGTAAAAGCATATATTGTAAAATAATGATTTTAAGTTCAAAAAATGAGCTATAGGATTGAAAAGATCCTGTAGCTCTCTCTTTTTCAGATATTTTTTAAAAAAATATCATTGCGAATAAACTAAAAATATAAACCATAATTTATTTAACCATAATTATTTATCAAACTTATTAATAAGAACCTTAAAAAATAATTAAATATCTAATAATCATTCATTAAATATTCACTATGCAATAAAATTTCTTCATTTTAGAGGTTCCCATAACTCTCTCAATTTGCTAATCTTTAATGACCCTTAAGAGTCAAAATACATTTAAAGAAAAGCACATAGGGTGTTTTTTTTTGGAAAAATTCTTTGGAGTGATATATGTCAAGTAAAATTATTGATGGTACCGTTTACGGGCCGAGCGATAAGCCACCAGTTGCGGAATGGGTATTTTTAAGCATTCAGCATGTATTTGCAATGTTTGGAGCTACAATTCTTGTTCCTATTCTTACAGGACTTAGTCCAAGCGCTGCTTTATTCAGTGCAGGTACAGGTACTCTTATCTACATCTTGATTACAAAAGCTAAAGTGCCTGCCTTCCTTGGTAGTTCATTTGCTTTCATCCCTGGTATCATAATGGTATCATCGTCATTTGGAATGGAATACGCGTTAGGTGGTTCCTTCTTTGCTGGTCTCTTTTATATGTTGGTTTCATTCATCATTAAAAAAGCTGGTCGTTCTTGGATAGACAAAGCTCTTCCTCCTGTTGTTATTGGATCTGTTATTATTGTTATTGGTTTGAACTTAGCGCCAACAGCAATGAGCATGGCAATGAATGGTCCTTCTGGTTCATACAGCATTGTTTATTTCTCAATAGCTTGTTTCACATTAGCAGTTACAATAATTGCCAATATATTCTTCAAAAAATTCTGGGCCCTGATTCCAATCCTCATTGGTTTATTCAGTGGCTATTTTTTTACCCTGATCATGGGTGAATTCTTCCCTGCCTACAACATCATCGATTTCACTGCTGTTAAAGAAGCTGGTTGGTTTGGTCTTCCTCATTTTGTAACACCTAAGTTCAACATAGTAGCAATACTGACATTCGTTATCATTTCTTTTGCAACTATCTGTGAGCACCTTGGTGATATTCTAGTATTGAGCAATGTTGTTGGAACAAACTTCTACGATGATCCAGGACTTCACAGAACAATTCTTGGTGATGGTGTTGCAACTCTTTGGGCATCATTCTGGGGTGGTCCACCTAACACAACATACGGTGAGAACATCGGTGTTATGGCAATCACAAGAGTATACAGTGTTTGGGTAATCGGAGGAGCTGCAGTACTTGCTACCCTTCTTTCATTCTTCACAAAATTTGGTGCTTTGATTCAGACAATTCCAAGTCCTGTACTTGGTGGTATTTCAATGCTACTGTTCGGTATCATTGCATCATCAGGTCTAAGAACTCTTGTAGAAAGTGGTGTTGATTATAAGAACAAAAGAAACCTAACAATAAGCAGTGTTATTATGGTTATCGGTATTGGTGGCGGAATGATTCAGTTCCCACTTGCTGATGGCTTGAACTTCTCACTTGGTGGAGTTGCTCTTGCAACTGTTGTTGGAATTTTCTTGAATTTAATCATTCCAATTAGAGACCCAAATCAAGAATATATCTAGTTTTTTAGACTAATCTCGAAATATGTCGGCTACATGAAGAAATGTAGTCGATTTTTTTACTCATTTTTCATTCTTGGTACTATTAGAAAATGCAATTTGTGGGTATTATAAAAAACATGTTTGATTATACATTAATAGATACTGATGAAAAATTTAGAGAGATTATTAATTACTGGAAAGAAAATAACCTTAAATCCATTGCGATGGATTTCGAGGGTGAATTCAATCTTCATATATACGGTGAACACCTATGTCTTGTTCAACTGTTTGATACAAAGGAATACTATCTAGCTGATCCATTCCTTATATCACCAGAAATGCTGAAAGAATTCTTTGAAGATACTGAAATTGAAAAAATTATGTTCTCATGTGATAGTGATTCTGCTCTTGTTAAAAAACAATATGACATTCAACTTAAGAATATCTATGACGTAAGAATCCCTGCTATGGAACTAGGTTTCATGGGAAACTATACTGCACTTGTTAAAAGAAATCTAAAAGTTATAATCGAGACAACAGGTTCAAAGAAAAAGAACCAGATGACCAACTGGTTGAAGAGACCTCTCAAAGAAGATCAGATTCAATATGCTCTTCTGGATGTTGCATATCTTCACGCTCTCAAAGAGAGCTTGATAAAAGAATGTGAGAGTGAGGGTCTTACAGACGTTGTGAATGCCAAGATGAAAAGAGCTGGTTTGAGAAAAGGACCAGAGAAACCAGGTTGGACAAAACTTGGTAACTACAAAAGAATGAGCAAGGAAGAGAAAGTCTACTTAAAGCATTTCTTCATTGCCCGTGATATTGTTGCAAGAAAACAGAACATCCCAGCACACAGAGTTCTTGAAAAACACAAACTCGTCAGTATGGCAAAGGATGTTCCTGAAAATGATAGTGAATTGAAATATTTAATTCACAATCGTGATTATCGTATTGAAAGACAGCTATATCCACTCATGCAGAAAGCTATGGATGATAGCAAAGAGGAACTTTCAAACAGATAGTCACTTACTATCTATCTAAATACATTTCATTTCTGAACTCACAACCAGCAGCTATCAAATATATGCTGTTGTTGTATGGAGTTGGAATACCATGTTTCTTACCAAGTCTGACCACAGTACCACTGAAGTAGTTGTTCTCTGTTTTCTTTGATGCCATCATATCTTGGCACATAGAGGTTCTTCCAAATTCATCAAGATTCAACATCAGAGCGAGATCCTTTTCAAAATCTTCTTCAGTCAGAACAACACCTTCTTTTGCCGCAACTTCAATTATCTCAAGAGCTATGTTTCGACTCATCTCTTTTAACTCTGGAGAGTTAAATACACCGTATCCTCCACGTGTTATGGCAGATAAGGTATTGAATATAGTATTGAGCATGAACTTGTTATATTGAGCTCTTCTGATGTCTGATGGGATCTCGTAAGGAATCCCTGCATTTTTGAACAAAGTCTCAACCGATTCTACATTTTCTGAGATACTGTTGTCTTTCTCACCGAACACAATCTTACCAATGCTTGTATACTTTATATCGGAGTTATCATTCTCACTGTTAAGTCCAACACAGAAAGCATAAAGAACATTCTTCTCACCATAGACAGCTCTCAATTTCTCCTCAGATTCAATACCATTCAAAAGAGAGAGAATTATTGTATTCTTACCTACAGCATTTTTGATATCAACTATTGCTTCATCAATCTGAAGATTTTTAGTTGCAATGATTACCAAGTCTGACTGTGTTGCTTCTTCGGGAGATACCACATTGTAATGCTTTATCTCACCATTGATTGTGATCCCATTTTTCTTATAGCGGTCCTTCCTTTCACCTTTGGCAATTATCTCAACATTGCTACTTGAAAGATAAGAATCAAGCATGTTTCCATAAAGTGCACCAACGGCTCCAAACCCTATAACTGTTATTTTTTTAATTTCCATAAATATATTTCCTTGT
>JBFHKM010000049.1:0-18481 GCA_041595335.1 Sphaerochaetaceae bacterium | reverse complement strand
GTTCTAGATGAACCTACAACAGGTCTTCACTTTGCTGATGTAAAGATGCTTGTTAAGGTGCTGGATAGATTGGTTGATCAAGGAAATTCAGTTATTTTGATTGAACACAACCTTGATGTGATCAAAGTTGCAGACCATGTCATTGATCTTGGCCCAGAGGGTGGAGATAGAGGTGGATTGATTGTTACCACAGGAACTCCTGAACAAGTTGCAAAACATCCAACATCTTATACTGGTAAATTTTTAAAACCAATGCTAGAATAGCAAAATATGAAGAAAGTTTTAGCAATACTGTTGATATCAATGTTTATTATGGCAAATAGTTTATTTGCTAAATCACTATCTGTATTGAGTGTTGAAAATGCAACTATGGATCAATTGGTGTTGATGTGCAGTGTCAGGAATCTTTCAATTGAAGGCTCCAAAACTGAACTGAAAAACAGGTTGCTGGAACTGATGATGACTGATGAGGACGAGAGTGAAGGTGATTTGCTCTTGTCTGATACAGATCCATCATCCATAACTGGTGCTACGATAGATGAACCTATAAACAGCAATCCTTATATATTGAAGATAATAAGTGCTCAAACACTTACAAAAACTGGGGATGAAGAGACTCTTATAATTCTAGAGGGCTCTGCTCAGATAACATTTCAAACAAGTGAAGATGAGGAACCTCAAAAACTCAGTGCAGCAAAAATTGTTGTTGATTTAAAACACAAGAGATTGTCAGCGCTGGGTTCTGTTTCCTTTCAGAGTGCTCAAGGAAGTGCCAATGAGAATCTTCAGAACATTGAAGGTGAGATAGTCTCCCTTGATTGGAGCACTCAATATATTGATGTTGCAGGTGGCAGTATCTCGACCACAAGAGAGAACAGTGATGGAGAGGATGTGACCTTCACTGCCTTTTCAAAAGAGCTCTCTTACAACAGTGACATAAACTCATTCATTTTGACACATGGTTATGTGACATCAAATCCCGATACTTCCTACTCCTCAATAACCGCTGAAAAACTTGTTCTGCTTCCAAATGGTGATATGTATCTGAAAAATGCATACATCTCAATTGGACGTGTTCCTGTTCTATATCTTCCTTATTTTTACTCTCCTGGTGCCACAATGATTGGAAATCCATCAATTGGATATGAATCATCTCGTGGACTGTTTGTGAACACAACCTGGGAGATATTTGGAAAGTATCCATCTTTTGATACCACAGAGCAGAGCAGCTTCAGCACTCTTCTTGATTCAGATGATGACAGTGTTCTCTATCCAACATCTTCAATCTATACATCAACTGATGATATCTCAGATCTGGAGAAATGGGCGACTGAAAACAACAACTATCTCACACTCATGTATGATGCATATCAGTACACTCCTTACAGAGATGACAGTGATAATGTAACAAGCTCAACTGAGTATGGAACAGATGATGATGTTGATGATCAAGCTTTTGCTGTTGGTTATGCAACTGAGTTGAATTTCTTTGAAGATAAATTGAGCATCGATTCTTTTTCGATGTTCTCATTCACATCTGATGGGGTTGATGGAGACATCACAGATTCATCAGATTTTCCTGAATTCAGATACGCTGGGGAATTTGATCTCAATTACGATTCAGATGCCATAGATGTCGATCTGTCAATGCCAATGTATTCTGATCCCTATGCTCTCAAGGCATATGCCAACAGATTATCATCTTTCTCTCTGAGTTCCCTGTGGAACACAGACCAAGATTTTCCAACAACTTATTCAAGTGATATAACAAGTTACGATTGGACTGTGAATGCAGATATTGATGTTCCAACAGATATCTTTGGTGATTACATTCAGAACTTTGAGATATCATCAATTGATGCTGATGTGGAATATACATGGGAGGAAGTTGATGGTTCCTATGGCTACAATGTGACAAGCTATACGATTCCAAGCATAGATACTGCCATCAATGGTGAGCTTCTCAATATAGAATTTGGTAAGAAAGCTGATGAAACAGATGATAGCTCTGATGAAGAGAGCTCTGAAGATGAGAATGCAGGTCTTCCTTTCTTATTGAGTGAGGAGGGACTTGAGACCCTCAAATATGAAAATTTTGATACAGATTCTGTCTTTGCAGTTCTGAAGGAGAACGAGGAGAGAGAGATAGCTGAAACAGCGGCTGCAAATGCACTCAAAGAGAAGTTCAAAATAGGGGAGATTGATAAACTCATATCAACTGATGAGAGCTCAAGCAGCTCTACAACAGGCTCCTACTGGAACATAAGTTACACTCTTGAGAATGAATACTCTCATGATGTTGACAGCATTGAATATGATAGTGATGGTGATATTGATTCATATACCGAGGAGACAACAAATGAAGCAGAGTTTGATATTGATTCTGTTTTGAACATAAAGCCAGATATTCTGAAGGTAAGCAGCAGTCTTGATACATATTACTCCTATCAGGACAAGACAGATACAACACAGGAGGTCACAGTTGAGACCTCAAACACAGTGACTGTTCCTTTCTTAGGACTCTCTTATTACTTCAATGCAGACCTATACGATTTTGAATATGACAGCAGCAGCACATCAATCACCAATGATTATTTTGAATGGTCAGATGATTGGGTAACAAAGCATAAGGTTGCACTATCACATGAATTTGAGATAACCGATGATGTATCAATAACTCCAATTATGAGTCTGCAGCTACCTCCTCTTGATCTTACATTATCACCAGAGCTTCAGCTTGATGTGTTTGATTTTACCGATGATTTGGTTCTCGATGTTGATATTGACGGAACATTTGAATTGGAATCTCTCACCAATACTTTGAAATACAGCAGTGGATACTACTCTGCAAAACTCAAAACTTACTATGATTTTGAAGACGATGATGATTATGATAGCACTTGGGATCCTCTGCAGCTCACAGGATCATTTACATACAGCAACACCGATATCTCTCAGAAGATATCTGAGTCGTTTACATATTACGGTGAATATGATGATATAGATAACTATTTTGATAGCATAAAGACCACATATTCAAATGACTTCTTGACAACAGTTCTCAATTTTTCAACCGATGCTGATGACGATGATGACGATGGAAATGATACAGAGGTGACAGCCGATTATATCAAGAACACGCTTGAATTTGATGATCTGCAGCGAATTTGGTGGAAAGGTCGTGCTGGATTTGATCTGGATACGAAGGCCATATTCAACTGGGATTTCAGAGATGAGTACTCAACTTATTTCTCTCTTGAAACAAGCCTATCTTTTGAAATTGCAGAGTTCTTGGATGTGGAGTTCTCAATCACAACATCAAACTATGGTTTCTATAACTATTTTGATGATTCTGGCAACTTCTCATTCTGGTCGATGCTCAGTGATCTGATCAATTCATTTGATGTGTTTGGCGATGGTATATATGATACAAACTTCACACTTGAGGACATCTCTCTTGATTTTGTCCACTACATGGATGACTGGGATTTGCATTGCACATATTCAGGAAGCGTTGTATTATCTGATTATGAATATTCATGGGAACCTTCGGTATCGATATACTTAGAGTGGGATACCATCCCTGAATTGACACTAGATCAAACGTTCAGCGAGAGCGATGGCAGCTGGAGTGTGGACGATTAAAAATGGATAATTAATGATAAGAAATATAAAGTTCGATAATTTGGATAAGATGAGAATCATCTGTGGTCCAAATGATAGCAACATATCATACATGGAGATCTTGCTTGATTGTGAGATAATAATGAAAGGCAACACTTTGATTGTTAGCTGTGATGGTGAGGATAGATTGAATCTGGCCTCTGATTTATTTGATTCTTTGAAGAAGATAATTGGTGATACAACTGAAAGCATTGGTGAGAGTGAGATATTCATGGAATATCAGAATGTCGTCAATGGTCCCAGCGTCTCATCTTTACTTGAGAACAAAGTAGAGCTTGATGACTACCAAACTATCAGTGTGAACAACAAGACAATTTTTGCAAAGACAAACAATCAGAGACTTCTGATTCGTGCAATGGATACAGCTCAGATCACATTTGCAATAGGACCTGCTGGAACAGGAAAGACATTTCTTGCAATAGCCTATGCTCTGTCCCAAATAAATGAGGGAAAGAAGCAGAAGATTGTACTGACAAGACCTGTTGTAGAGGCTGGTGAGAGTCTTGGATATCTTCCTGGAACACTCAATGAGAAGATCAATCCATACGTCAGACCTCTGTTTGATGCAATGGAGTGGATGCTTCCACCAGGTTCCATCACAAGACTTGAATCATCGGGCGCAATTGAAATTGCACCTCTTGCATACATGAGAGGTAGAAGCCTTCATAATGCTATAATAATACTTGATGAAGCACAGAACACCTCTGTTGAACAGATGAAGATGTTTCTAACAAGAGTTGGAGAGAACTCCAAAATTATAGTCACAGGAGATATCTCCCAGGTGGATCTTCCTCGCGGAAAAAGATCCGGACTTATACACGCATCTAGAATCCTTCGATCAATTCATGGAATTGAATTTGTCGATTTTGATTCAAAAGATGTTGTGAGGGCCAAGATTATCCAGAAGATAATTGAGGCATATGAAGTTAAGGAGAATGAATTTGAAAGGTAAGGATTATCATCCATTTGCTCAAATATTTCCAGAAAAAGATGAAGCAACAAAGAATCAGAAGGTAGCAATTGTAGTTGTCATACTGTCAATACTTCTGATAATGCTTGTTATGCCCTGGTTCATTGAGGGCAACTTAATGGGCTCAAGTACTGTATCAAATCAACTTAAAGTCAGACAGCTGGCTCCAGAAGATCTGTATGTCAAAAGAGCCTTTGAATATGAAGATGTCAACAAGACCAATGCTCTAAGAGATGAGGCCATCAAAGAGGTGAGTCCTTCTTTTGAGTTTGATAAGAAGGCAACCTATGATAGCTTCAGCAATCTAAATAATTTTGTTAAGAACTTTGCATCAATGACAAGCTCTGAAATGGTATCGTACCTCTCAGATCTCAATGATGATGAGCTTCTTTTTGTCAAAAGCCAATTCAACATACTTACAGCAGACCAAAAAGAAGAGATATCTCAGTGGTTGGATCAGATAGGCAAGATGGCAATTGATGCTGGCTTTGCCAATTCCTCTCAAATAATTGGTGTGGAGGAGGATGGTTATTCTTCTATAAAGATTGAGGGCACTGTTGACAATCTCTTTGATAAAAGCAACAAAGATTTGAAAAGAGATGTTTCAATTGATGAAATTTTAACAGCAGATAACATGCAGTCCTTTGTGGAGGACAAGATCAATGATTACAGAATAACAAGCACAGGTTATGATCATGAGTTGATCACCGTTCTTTTGAAGGGAGTACTCAGCACAAATCTTGTTTACGACAGTGTTGTGACTTCATTAGAAAGAAATGAGGCCTATGAGAGTGTGCCTCCTCAAAATGTATATATTGCGGCAGGACAGAAGGTCCTTGTTAAAGATTCAATAATAACACAGGCTGATTTAGACCTGCTCAAGCAGGTTGAGATCAACAAGTCACTTTATTCAACAGCGCAGATCATATCCCGTGAGATTTTGATTGTCCTTGTGACTCTCATATGTTACTACTTCTTCTTTACATCCAACAAAGGCTCATCAAGAAGAATGAGCTTCACTCTCGTGTATTTGATCATAATGCTTGCAACACTTCTTTTGACCACAGTTCTTATATCATTCAGTGATTTCTTCCATGCAACTGTACTTGGACCACTTCTACCTGTGGTGTTTGGGGCTCTGTTCTTGAACAACCTTACAGGAAGCAAGAAATTTGGTTTTGTATTCACTCTTCAGTATGCTTTTTATGCAGCACTGTTTCCTGGAACAACCTGGTTCACATTTTTCTACATCGCAACAATAGGTATATCATTCATCTTCTTGATCAACTATCAACAGGATAGACTTATAAACAATATATCGGTGTTGAAAGCAATGGTTGTTGCTATTTTGATGACAGTGCTTCTGTATGCGATACAGGGTTTCCCTTTCAATGATATTGCCTACAGTATTTTGAATGTATCGTTGAACTGTGTTCTGTGTCTTGGTGTTGAAAAATTTGCACTGCCTTATGTAGATAGCTATTTAAACATTCCAACAATATTTAGATTGAGAGAGCTTGAAAAGTTAGATGCTCCACTTCTTAAGAAGTTGAAGATTCAGGCAAACGGTACATTCAACCATTCAATTGGTGTATCTGATTTGGCTGTAGCTGCTGCTAAGGAAGTTGGTGCAGATGAGAATCTGTGCAAGATTGCAGCTCTTTATCATGATGTTGGTAAGATGGAGCATCCTGAGTACTTCACTGAAAATCAGATAGAAGGGGACACTTCAAAACATGATGAGTTATCTCCAACAATAAGTGCTGCCATGATTCGCTCTCACGTAAGATTGAGCGTTGAAAAATGTCGTGAGGAAGGACTTCCTTTTGAGGTCATCACAATAATCAGTGAGCACCATGGTAATGATGTGATATCCTTCTTCTACAATGAAGCAAGAGAGAAAGCTGATGAGAATACGAATGTATCAAAAGCAGACTTCTCTTATACAGGAAATCCACCATCTTCTAAAGAGAGTGCAATTGTGATGTTGAGTGATTGTGTTGAAGCAGCATCTCACTCCATCAAGGACATAACACCTCAGAAGATCAGCAGAATGGTTGGAAACATAATAAAAACTAAGTTTGAGAACAACCAGCTCAATGACAGTCGTCTTGATTTGACAGAGCTGAAGATGATTCAAACAGCTTTAGAGAAATCTTTGATGGGAAAATACCACACCAGAATTGCATATCCTGAAGAGGAAAAGAAGGCAAAGATGTTAAATACTACAAAAAATTAGGAATTTGTAGGATTAATTTAACATTTAATTAATTTTATGCTATATTTTAGAAAACTATAAAATTTTGGCTTACCGTAGTTCTTTGAATGAAAATAAGTTATGATTACATTTAATTAAATTTTTTAAAGAATTTAATAATATATTAATGAGAGATAAATGAATACTATTGATGTTGAATATGATGCGGCATCCTACAGAGACATTGCAGATGAAGAGTTTGTGATCAGTTGGGTGAATCGTGTATTGGAGAAAGTTGAGAGAGACAATGTTGAGCTCTCTATATCTTTTGTGAGTGATGAAGAAATTAAAGATTTGAACAAACAGTACAGAAATCTTGATATGCCAACAGACATTCTTTCTTTTGTCCAAGGGGACAGCAAGGATGATGATGACTTCTGGCCTTGTGAAAATGAGGAAGAAGAAGCTCAGGTCCTAGGTGATATGGTTATATCTCCTGATGCAATAAAACGCAACTGTGAAAATTTCAATGAAACTCTAGAAAATGAGTTAAGACGTCTTCTTGTACATGGTGTTCTCCATTTAATTGGTATGGACCACAAGACCAACGAATTCAAAACTGAGCCGATGCTCATTCTTCAGGAACAAATCCTTAATGATTTAAGGGAGATGGAATAGTGGGTATCTTTGACTCGTTTTTTAAGAATCAACCAAATAAAGTTAAAACAGAACAGGATGAAGAGCTTGAAAAGAAGGAGATAGCTGAGCGTCAGACAATGATCAAGGGTATATCTGAACTTGATGATTTGACTGTTCGTGAGGTGATGATCCCTCGTATTGATGTTGATTTCTTGAACTGTGATGTGACTCTTGATGAGTTCTACAGCATCATAAAAACCAATGGATACTCTCGTTATCCTGTCTATGAAGATAATTATGACAATGTAATTGGTGTTCTCTATGCAAAAGATTTACTTAGAAAGGGAATAAGAGACAGCTTCGATGTGAAGACATTGATGAGAAAAGCTTATTTCGTTCCAGAGAGCAAACACCTTGATGACCTTCTTCGTGATTTCAAGAAAAGAAAGGTTCACATTGCAATTGCTGTTGATGAATACGGTGGGGTTGCAGGCATTGTATGTCTTGAAGATATTCTTGAGGTAATCGTCGGTGAAATTCAGGATGAATTTGACGAGGATGAAGAAGAGGAAATCAGAAAAATAGGTGAGCACACATATCTAGTTGAAGCTCGCTGCAGTATTGAAGATCTGAATGAAGAGCTTGATTTGAAACTTAATGAAGAGGACTTTGAGACCCTAGGTGGTTTTGTATTTGAGCTCTTTGGAAGGATCCCTTTAAACGGCGAAGAAGTCGAATATGAGGACTTAAAATTTAAAGTTGAAAATATTGAAGGACATAAAATCAATACTATAGAAATTACTAAAAAAATGTAGTATATTCATCATTGTAATAATTTTTACAAAATAACTAGTAAAAATATTTAAATGATTTAATTAGTTAAATATAGATAATTTTATATAGAATAGAGAGATGATGTTTTTGTTGCAGTTTGTTGCGATAAAAAAATATCGATTTTTACCCTGTATATCGTTGACCATATTGAAAGTAATTAGTATTATTTAATCATAAAAAATAACCATAAATCTGGAGGATTTATCCATGAAGATTGCAATTAACGGTTTCGGCAGAATTGGACGTAATGTATTTAAAATCGCTTCCAAAGACCCAAGCATTGAAATTGTCGGAATTAACGACTTAACAGACCCAAAGACTTTAGCACACTTACTAAAGTACGATTCAACTTACGGTGTATACCCACACGAAGTAAAAGCTTTAGACGGCGCTATCTCAGTTGATGGTAAAGCTATTAAAATTTACAGTGAAAGAGATCCAAAGAACCTTCCTTGGGGCGCTTTAAATGTAGATGTAGTTGTTGAATCAACAGGTGTTTTCAGAACAGCTGATGGTCCTAGAGGTGGTTACAAAGATCACATCAAAGCTGGTGCAAAGAAAGTTATCTTAACTGTACCTGCAAAAGACACTATCGACCAAACTATTGTTTGTGGTGTTAACGATGATACTATTGATCTATCAAAAGAAGCTTTCTCAAACGCATCTTGTACAACTAACTGTTTAGCTCCAATTGCTAAAGTTATTGTTGACAACTTCGGTATTGAAAAAGGTTTAATGACAACTGTACACTCATACACAAATGACCAAGTTATGCTTGACCAGCCAAAAGCTGATTTAAGAAGAGCTCGTTCTGGTGCTGTTTCAATCATTCCTACAACTACTGGTGCTGCAAAAGCTGTATCTCTAGTTATTCCTGAATTAGACGGAAAAATGAATGGTTTAGCAATGCGTGTTCCTACTCCTACAGGTTCAATTGTTGATTTGACTTTCGAAACAACAAAAGATTGTACTGTTGAAGAAATGAATGCTGCATTCAAGAAAGCAACTGAAGAAGGCCCAATGGTAGGAATTCTAGAATACACTGAAGATCCAATCGTATCTCACGATATCGTTGGTAACAACCACTCTTCTATTGTTGATGGACTTTCAACAATGAAAATGGGTCCTAAATTCTTTAAGGTATTGAGCTGGTATGATAACGAAATGGGTTACTCAACTCGTGTTGTTGATCTAGCTAAAAAGATCGCTAAATAATTTATTTCCCTAATAAGGAACAAGCCTGCTCACTTCTTATGATGGGGCAGGCTTTATTTATAATAAGGAGTTTGTAATGGTTTTAAACACAATTCGTGACACAAATTTTGACAACAAAAAAGTTGTAATCCGTGTAGATTTCAATGTACCTATCAAAGATGGTAAAGTAACTGATCCAACTAGAATCAAAGCTGCACTTCCAACAATCAAATATTTACTTGATAATGGTGCATCACTTGTAGTAATGAGCCACAGAGGCCGCCCAAAAGGTAAGAAATCTGAAGAATTCAGTATGGCACCAATTGCTACAGAATTCAGTGCTCTATTAGGTAGAGAAGTTAAATTAGCTCCAGATGTTATCGGTGACGAAGTAGCTAAAATGGCTAAAGACCTTAAAAAGGGTGAAGTTTTATTATTAGAAAACCTACGTTTCTACAATGAAGAAACAGATAATGATGAAAATTACGCAAAGACATTAGCTTCTTACGGCGATGTTTATGTAAACGATGCATTCGGCACAGCTCACAGAGCTCATGCTTCAACAGAAGGTGTTTCTCACTTCTTGCCTTCATATGCAGGTTTCTTAATTGAAAAAGAAGTAAAATTCATGGATCCACTACTATCTAATCCAGAAAAACCATTTGTAGCTATCATTGGTGGCTCAAAAGTATCATCAAAAATTACAGTTCTAGAAAGTCTATCAAAAACTTGTAACACAATCGTAATCGGTGGTGGTATGGCTTATACATTCTTGAAAGTTCAAGGATATAGCATTGGTAAATCTTTATTAGAAGAAGATTATCTTGAAACAGCAAAATCTTTCTTAGCTAAAGCAGAAGAAAGAGGTGTTAAGGTCATTCTACCTTTAGACCATGTTTGTGCAGCTACATTTGCAGAAGATGCAACTCCTGTTGCAGTTGATGGTGCAGCTATTGAAGGTGATCTAATTGGTATGGATATCGGTCCTAAAACTATTGCAGCAATTTCAGCAGAATTAAAAGATGCTAAGAGTGTTGTATGGAATGGTCCAATGGGTGTATTTGAATTTGATGCATTTGCTGAAGGTACTAAGAAAGTAGCATTGGCATTAGCAGACTGCAAGGGTATTACAGTTGTAGGTGGTGGTGACAGTGTTGCTGCTATTAACAAATTTGACCTAGCAGATAAAGTAAGTCACGTTTCAACTGGTGGTGGTGCTTCTCTAGAATTCCTAGAAGGTAAAACTTTACCAGGTTTAAAAGCTTTGGAGGCAAAATAATGAGAAGAGCATATATTGCAGGTAACTGGAAAATGAACTTAACACCATCAGAAGGTGTTAAATTAGCAAAAGATTTAGCAGAAGCTGCTAAGGGCTGCAGTGCAAAAGTTATGGTAGCACCTAACTTTGTTACACTACCTGGTGTTGCTGAAGTATTGAAAGATAGCGATATTATTGTTGCTGCTCAAAACATGAATGATCACAAAAGTGGTGCATTCACTGGTGAAGTTGCTCCAGCTATGCTTAAAGATTTAGGCATCAACACTGTTATCTTAGGTCACAGTGAAAGAAGAGCAATCTACGGTGAGTCTGATGCTTTGATCAACAGCAAAGTTTTATTAGCATTAGAAGAAGGCATGGATGTTGTTCTTTGTATCGGCGAAACTCTTGAAGAAAGAGAAGGTGGAAAACTTGAAGAAGTTCTATCTCGTCAGGTAACAGAAGGACTTAAAAATGTTTCAGAACAGCAGATGGCTAAGATTACTTTAGCTTATGAACCTGTTTGGGCTATTGGTACTGGTAAGACTGCTTCACCTGAAGATGCTGACGGTGCACACGCATTAGTTAGAAGCATAATTGAAAAACTTTTCAACAAAACAGTTGCAGAAGAGACAATTATACAGTATGGTGGTTCAGTAAAGGCTGCAAATGTAAAAGAATTAATGGCTAAAGAAAACATCGATGGCGCTCTTGTTGGCGGTGCATCTCTTTCAGTTGAACAGTTCCTTCCAATTGTAACTTTTGATAAGTAAAAAAATTCGGAGAGATTAAATGGGTACTTTAAATGTTGTATTGACAGTATTATTTATTATTGTCAGCATATTGTTGGTTTTCATCGTAGCGATTCAAGATGAACAGAGTGATGGATTAGGTGGCGTCTTTGGTGGTGCTGCACAAGCTTCCTTCGGTTCCTACACAAGCAGTGTGGTAACAAAGGCAACTGCCATTCTTGGTGCTTCTTTTATGATCCTTTCATTGTGCATAGCATTGGTAAACCGTGCTCCATCTGATGATAAATTATTAGATTCTGTGGATACCAACCAAGTTCAGCAAAGTCAAACTTGGTGGGTTAACTCACCTGCAGAAGTTAATTAATCAGGACTTTTAAGAACTGATAATTAATAGTCCGGCCGCATTTTTATGCGGTCGGTTTGTTTATAAAGGAGATTTAAATATTATGAAAGTTTGTATTTTATACGCAGCGAAAGGCAAAGACAGTTCGAATATCAAGAAGATTGCATCCGCACTTGCTAAAGGAATAGAAGAACAGAATCACATTGTTGATTTAGTAGATATCAAACTCGAAGGTACTAAAATTATATCCTATTACGATTACTTAATTATAGGAACAGAGGCCATCAATACTTTTGGTGGAAAAATTCCACAAAACATTAGTACTTTTTTAAGAAATAGTGGTACTATTAGTGGTAAAAGATGTATGGCGTTTGTAACGAAAGGCGGTATAAGATCCAGTAAGACTCTTCAGGCTTTAATGAAAGTTATGGAATCTGAAGGAATGTATCTTAAAACAAGTGATGTTATTGATAAAGAAGCTATGGCAACTGCCATAGGTAAACGACTTCACATCGAAGCTAATTAAATAAGTAGGAGAATTTTCTGGTTATGCAAAATTTTAAAGTTAAGAGACTATCTCTTATAATGATATGTTTGATTGTAGCATCTCAATCTATGTTTGCTGCAACTTCTAGTTTTGGTAAGCCTGCGGCTATTATTAAATTTAATGGTCAAACAATGGCTGTTACAACTGATGAATTGGACACACAATATGCTCAAGTTAAAGATATCGCAGAGCAGCAGGGACTTACAGAAGCAGCTGCAAAACAGCAGGTGTTGGAAGGTATAATTGACAACAAGCTTTTCGCTGCTGCAGCTAAAAGAGATGGTATTGTTGCAGATGATGACACTGTAAACAAGTTATTTGCCAATCAAAAGACAGTTGTAGAGAAATCTGCTGGAAGAAGTATCACAGAAGACCAATATGAAGATATGATAATTCAGAGTGTTGGATCTGTAGACGCATATAAAGAATATCTCTCCTCTCAATATGTACTTCAGCAGTACATCACAAAGATGAAAGGTCAAGAAATTCAAAATGCAGTTGTTCAACCAACAGATGTTGAAGTCACAAACTTCTTCAGACAGGAGAAAACAAAGTTCATTAATCCTGAAACTGTAAATGTTGCCCAAGTATTCATTCCTTTCAAGGATAATGATACAAACACAAAATCTGAAGCTACTTTGAATGACCTTGTTAAGAAGCTGAGAGCTGGTTCAATCTCTTGGAATGATGCAGTAGCAAAATACAGCACCAATTCAAACGGTAAGGTTGATGGCGATATTGGTTGGATCACTCTTGATGACACACAGAATGTTAAAACTATGATGGGACTAGATTTCTTCAACACTGCTTTTGAAACTGAAGTAGGACAGGTATCTGATGTTGTTAAGAGCACTTCAGGTTATCACATTCTGAAGGTCAAGAAACACATTGATGCTAAATTGCTATCTATCGATGATCCAATCAGTCCTGCTGACACAATGACAGTTAGACAGTACATCATCAATACTTTGGCTCAGAAGAATGCTCAAGCAGCATATAACACTGCTATCAAAGATCTTTCTAACTCTCTAAGAGACCAAGCAACAATTACAAAATTGATTTAATTTAAGTTATCAATTTAATAAAACATTCCTTATAATTTGTAGGGAATGTTTTTTTTGGTTCTTGTTTTGCAAAATATCTATTTAATGGGATTGTAAGAGTTTCTCTCTTTTGTTATTATAATTTTAAAATAAATTAGTAATAAGTTTTTTGATTTTTGAGGATTAAGCATGAAGACAAGACACATAGCACGTGAATTAGTGTTACAAGCATTGTATGAAATGGATGTTCGTGGAGAACTTTCAATCGACAACTATAGACCTAACTATTTCCCATGTCTAAGCGACAAGGAAATGGACAAGCTAGAAGATGAAGTTAAAATTTATGCTACCTCTTTGCTAATGGGAACTCTCGAGTCCCTAGATAAAGTAGATGCATATATTTCTGAATTTTCTTTCAATCGCCCAATTGACAAGATAAACATAGTAGATAGAAATATCCTTCGTTTGAGCATTTACAGCCTATTAAATACTGATGTACATCCACATATTATAATAGATGAAGCAGTAAAATTATCCCAAGAATTTTCAACAGACGTCACATATAAATTCATAAACGGAATACTTGATTCTTTTCAGAAAAAGCTTTCATTAGAGGAGAAATTCAATTGATTACAATTAAAAGCGAAAAACAAATAGCTGGAATCAGAGAAAGCTGCCACTTGTTAGCAGAGCTTCTTGACTTCTTAGAAAACGGTTATTTAGAGGAAGGTATGTCTACCTTAGATATAGATGATTACTGTTTGGCTTATACAAAGAAAGTAGGTGGAAAACCTGCATTCAGAGATTATGGTGGTTTCCCAAACACAGCTTGCATAAGTGTTAATGATGAAATTATTCATGGTATTCCAAGCAAAAAACGTATTCTTAAAAATGGCGATCTTGTATCAGTTGATATGGGCATAAACCTAAATGGATATTTCTCAGATAGTGCTCGTACAATCATTGTTGGTGGTAAAGGTACTCCTGAAGATGAAAGATTATGTAAAGTAACAAGAGAAGCTTTAATTCTCGGTTGTGAAGCTGCTGGTAAGAAAGGAGCTAGACTCCATGATATTGGTAGAGCTGTTTACAATCACTGCAACAAAGCTGGATTCGGTGTTGTTAGAGATTATTGCGGTCACGGTGTTGGTCTTGATGTTCATGAAGAACCAGAAATTCCTAACTATGTATCACATTTCTCTCCAAACCTAAGATTGAGACCTGGTATGGTTATTGCTATTGAGCCAATGATCACACTCGGTACTGAAAAGATTTCAGATAACGATCCAAACGGCTGGACAGTTACAACTGCAGATGGTAAAAACGCTGCACACTTTGAACACACTGTTGCTATTCTAGAAAATGGCATGGAAATTTTAACAAAAGTATAATAATAAGATAATTAGGAGACAAAATGGCTAAAGAATTTGTGAAAACAGATGATATCAGAGACGGAGCTTTGAAGCTTGTCCATAAAATGTATACAGAAGATGGTTTCGTACCAGATGTTATCTATGCTTCTCTACGTGGTGGCGCTTATATGGCAAATGTAATGAGTGAATACTACAAGATGGTAAAATTAAGAGAAGACAGTCGTCCAGTTTTATATGCAGCAGTTGTTGCAAGATCTTATGGATACCTCAGATCACAAACTAAAGTTATTGTTGATGGTTGGACATATTCTCCTGAATATTTAAGATCAGGTGATAAAGTACTTATTGTAGATGATATCTTTGATACAGGTAAGACAGTAAATGCTTTATCTGAAGTTATAATGGGAAAAGGAATTCCTCGTGAGGATTTGAAGATTGCAGTTTATGATTACAAATCATTTGAACACCCAGATAAAACACCTCTTCCTGTTCAACCTGATTACTATTGCAGAAAACATGTAATTATCAATCCTGAAGATGAAAGATGGATACATTACAACTGTCATGAATTTGTTGGTTTGACTAGCGAAGAAATTGATTCTCAGTTTGAGGATGCAGAAGTTCGTGAAATTTTACATGAAGTTCGTGGTGATAACAAATAATAGATAGATCTATAAAAACAGAAAGGAGTTCTCAATGAGGACTCTTTTTTGATTATGGGGGAAATATATGGAAAATAAAGTTGAACTTCTACTCAGAGAGAATGTGATGCTCTTTCAAAAAAAGCGAGTTGATTTGATTCACTCCTGTTTGGTACTGGAAGGCTTTGAAATAAGCCTGGAATCTGTAAAAGCAATTTATGATAAAACAATCTTACCAATGGCTGATATCACAGCAGCAAATTCTGTTTTGAATTTAAAAGAAGGATGCAGAGAGATCATTCAGAATTTAAGAGGTGAGGTGAGCCTTGAATTTCTTAAAACGTTGAACAAAGAGATAGCTCGTGATGATAGTTTTGATTGGGGAGTTTTGAGAAACTCTCGTCTCTTTCTTCAAGGAACTGAATATGTACCTGAGATACCACAGGAGTCTGACGTTGAGCTGAAGATAGGAGAGATTCTTAAATTAGAGAATGATACTGAAAAAGCTTTGAATCTGTTCTCTTACCTTCTGAAGAACAACATATTCTGGGGAAGAAATATCTCTCTTTCTTTCATCATTGCAAATAAGATAATGATAGAGAGTGGATGCGGTATCATCTTTGTCAAGGAAGATAAAATTGATGAGTTCAAATCAATGTACATGGAATTCTTGAATTCTGATTCAAACAAAGAGCAATTTATTAATTATGTCTATGATAATTGTATCTGCACAGATAGAGTGGACAGACTCTAAACGACGTAAGAATGATTGATGAATATCAATTGCCGTCATCAAATTAGCGCTGTAAGCGTTTTTGCTGACTTAAGTATGAAATTATAGCTTTTAATACAAAGAACCTATTCTCTCTCGATTATCATGCAAATGATAAGGATGTAGAATAGGTTCTTCATTTAACTTCTGTTATGAGTTAGTTTGATCGCTTTATCTGTAGAATTATTCCAAAGAAGTGAGCAATTGTGAATGTTCTGCAATTTTCGAAATTACAGAGTCTCAAAATCTTATTAACACGGTATATACATGTGTTTTTATGAATGCTCAAATAATCTGCGATTCCTTGAATTCTTCCATCTTCATGTAAGTATGCTTCCATGGTTGGATATATCCAGTTGGATGTCTGAGAATCAATCATGTCGATGAGATTGTTGCAGTACTTTCTAGATAGGTCAAACCCGTTGTTTGAATAGTTAACAAGAACAAGGTCATCTGGATTCATGGCATTGTAAATTTTTCTATCAAATGCACAGTTCTTGAATGCCTGTGTAACAAGATATGATTGGTAAAGTACATAATCTTTATCAAGATTGAAGCCAGCTGCAATCTTGATGATATCGAGATTCAAAGCTTCTTCTTTATCAAGAATGCTCTGAAGGAATTCATCGATATTATTTGCTTTGCTCTTTATCAATAGATAGCCATCATTCATTTTCAGTAAGAGATCATTTTCAGGAACAACAATCTTTTCGTCAACGAATTTCTTGAATACAGTCTCATAATCCATGTTGTCTTTTTTTGCATTTACCAAAATAACTGAAATTGGAGCTAAATATTCAATATTCAATAATTTAGAAAGATCAACGAATTCATTTCTTGTTGCAATATCATTTCCAACAATCAATTCTGTTAATGCATCTCGGATTTCTTTTCGTTTTAAATTACGTTTTTCTTTACTGCTTCTATCAAGGAAGAGGTTTGTGGTTAGAGAGATGAGAGAAGAGAATCCTCTTATCTCATCAGGTTCTCCATCAATTTCAATAACACCCAAGAATTTTCCATTCTTAATGATAGGTGTGCTTATGCTAGCTTTACATCCAGCATATTTAGCTTCTTCATCTTTTCTTATTTCAATCGTTTTTTGTTGGTTTGCAGCTTCAAAACCACCTGCATGGAACTTTCCAATGTTTCTTGGATCACTACTGGTAAAAATTGTGCCTGTCTCAGATATTACGTTAATTGTGTGAGGTGCTAAAATCTTGGCCACGTCGTTTATAATCTCGGCAGATGGCATATCGTATTCTAAAGGACTCATATATTATTCTCCATATGATAATTCATTTCTAAAGTTGATGTCGTCATTGCATTTATTTGGTAATAAATACATTTATATCAAAATATTTTAGTACGCTAAATATAATAAAGATTTACTAAAATAAAAAGTAAAATTTTAAAAATGATGATTTATAATTTACTGTGTTTATCAATATAACAAAAAAGATAGCATTAAACCACATATATTTATGAAAATACACAAATTTTAGTCAGAAATTTGTCTCGAATATGGAAATTAATAGTACAAATATACATATACTAATAAAAAAGAGCATGTTGTTATATTTGTGGAGTTTGTGTGTTTTTTTCAAATAAAATGTTGCTCCTAAAATAAGAGCAACATTTCATGAAAACCATAGGTATTTTAATTAATTTTAATAACTAAAACCTTCTTCAATAGAATGACTGTCTGAATCTTCTATGATTCCAGTTGTATCAATTTTCATGGTGTAGTATCCATTATCTGCAGTTGCTACCCAATATGTATCAACATCATCTGATGATTCAACAGGGGCAATGTAAATGATATCTGATGAACTGTTTAAATCATCGGCATATGCAACATCAATATCTGATGAAGTGCTGTATCTATCATCATCACTGCCAGCATAGTAAACATAGATGTAATCATAGCTATTCATACCAATAAGATAATCATCATCATCATCAGGATCATCTTGACTGTATTGTGAATCATTAAAGAACAAACTTGGAAGATGCACTGCAAATGTATCTGAGTTATCACTGTTGTCCCAACGTCCTTCTAATGTCTCGGAGTCTCCTCCAATATCACCAGAATAAGCATTGCCATCACTTGTGATAATCAAGGCATCTGCACCATCAGTATCTCCATGAGCTGCTACCACAGCTGCATTCACTTCATTATCATCATCGTCGTCAGCATCAATATAGAAAGCATACTCAGAAGAGGCTCCGCC
>JBFHKM010000048.1:0-18526 GCA_041595335.1 Sphaerochaetaceae bacterium | reverse complement strand
TGAGACTGAGATGGATGATTACTTTAAAATTAAATCCACATCTCACAAATTCAAAACACTCCATGAATGGAGAGAGTGGGAGAAGAAGCAACTCATTGACGTTGATAGATTTAAAGAAGAGCCAGGTGTTCTACTTCAGACCTTGAGAGATGGAAAGATGGTAGTTCTTTCAAAAAAAATAAAGGTCAGAATGGAAAACAATGCAATCATAGTGAGTTATGATGATAAGAAGCTGGTATTGGATTTTGATTCAATCTCATCGCTGATTTTGAATGCAAAGCAGTCAATTGAATTATATCACAATGGAATACAATACAGAATTAGATTGGGTGCAAATGGATGCTCCCTTAAATTCTTCGATTATTTTGAGAGCTATGAAGTCATAAAGGAGAATTTAGCAAATGGAATTTAATGTTTTGATTCACATTTTTATAATATCAACATTCATGTTGATTGGAGCTTTGTTGAGAGCTAAGGTCAAATTCCTTCAGAGGTTTTTGATTCCCTCATCAATCATTGGTGGCTTCTTTCTGCTTGTTTTTTACAACGCATTTGCTCCCGCTTTGAATTTGAAAACAGATTTCCTTGGAGCACTTGTTTATCACCTACTGAATATAACATTCATAGCAATGATGCTGAGAATCTATCCAAAAGATGGATCTAAGAAGGTATCTAGGGCAGTCAAGCAGACAACTGTTGCCATAATCGGTCAGTATGGCCTTCAGGTGACATTCGCATTGATTGCTGTCATCATTTTGAGCAAGACAATCTTTCCTGATCTGTTCTTATCAATAGCATACACACTTCCTCTTGGTTTTGAACTTGGACCAGGTCAAGCTTATTCAATGAGTGTCATCTGGGAACCTCTTGGTTTTGTTGGTGCTTCATCTGTTGGACTGACCATGGCAGCTTTTGGATTCATAATTGGATCTATTGGGGGTGTGATTCTTATAAACATTGCAATAAGTCGTGGATGGATGACTCAAGAGCAGATTGATAGAATCAGATGCAGTGATACACAGACAGGTTTCATCTCAAAGAATCAGATGGAAGGATCAAAGCTCACAACAAACAGTGAATCAATTGATACCCTGACATATCATCTGGCTTTGATATTTTTTACCTACTTCTTGAGTTGGATCTTTTTGGTCGGCGTGGAGAAATTGCTCTCATTGATTGGTCCCCTCGGACTTGAACTTGCAAACAGCTTCTGGGGAATAAACTTTGTATTCTCTGCACTGATTGCTCTTTCAGTAAGAAGAGTCATAGAGAGAGTTGGTCTTTCAACAAGCATAGACAATGGAACGTTAAACAGAGTTATAGGTTTCAGTGTTGATACCACAGTATGTGCATCTCTAGGTGCCATAAGCATAATAGCTCTAGCTAGTTACTGGGGTGTTGTGATCACACTGATATTGATTGGAATTGTAATCACAGTGTTCATACTTCCAGCATATTCAAGCAGATTGTTTGACGATCATCAGTTCTACAGAACTCTGTTGGTCTTCGGTGCATCAACAGGAACACTTCCAACAGGACTTGCATTGCTTAGAATTGTTGATCCTAACTTTGAAACACCTGTTGCAAAGGATTATGCATTGGCAACTGGAATTGTATTGCCTTTTGCAATACCAATAATATTGACAGTGAACCTTCCGGCTAAGACCTATGCTACAGGAGATAATAAATATCTTTATATAGCACTCGGTGTGGCGGTGATATATCTGATTGGATTTTTAATCACTTATACCATAATGTCCAATAAAAAAGCATGGAAAGATAAATCTAAATTCTTTTACGTCTCAAAAGAGAAAAGAAATTTATAACATTGATTGAGCACCATGTCTCATCATCTGATTTGACAATCAGAAGATGAGATAAAATGAGGTGCAAGATTTAAATTAACTGAAGGAGAGGATGGTGTTGGACACTGTCCTCTTTTCTGTGTTTTATCTCTTTTGATGATCATTATAATTGCTCTACTGCTGATGAATAGAAATTGAAAAAAATTCCTAAATTCTATAAGTATTATTTAATAAATTTTGTATAGTAATTTATAAAATTGATAAAAAAGTTATATGATTATTTATTGATATTATATTAAAACTTTAATGTGTTTATAAGAGAATATTTAAAGCCAAAAGTCGGATTCGAACCGACGACCTACTCTTTACGAGAGAGTTGCTCTACCCCTGAGCTATTCTGGCACCACACTGATTGAAGATACTTTAAAACTTTTAATTTTTCAATCCCTAAAATTACATAATATCCTATTTCTGCAATTCTTTTTCCACTTGTTTTAAATGAAATATCTTTATTTTTTTTAGAGATATTTTACCACTTTTAGTCTTTTTTATTGCCTTAAATGATAAAAACATGTAGATTAGCATTATGAGAAAAATACAAACACGACAAATTAAAGTAAATAAACTTCCAGTAAGCAATGAACTTATTATGTATTCTCATTTCAAGACTCCAAGGGAGCTTGCAAATGTAGCAGAAGTATGGGATGAAGAAGTTGCGGATTTTTATATGGATTTATTTCCAGAATCTTTAGATTTGGGCGCTAATATCTCTGATTTACAGCAAAGAGCTGAACTTGAAGCTTACACTGGAATGCACAATGTTACTGCTTTTCTTCATTTCTTAGATGGAATGATGAAAGATGGTGAGACATTAGAAGACGACGAGGAAGATTAATAAATATATGTATGTACTAGGGATTGAAACATCTTGTGATGAATGCAGTGCTGCTATCGTAGAAGATGGAAGAAACATATTAAGTAATGTTGTAGCAACTCAAATAGAACTTCACAAACCTTATGAAGGTGTTGTTCCTGAGCTTGCAAGCAGATTACACACAGAATGGATAGATCAGGTTGTTCTTGCCGCTATCAACCAAGCAGGAATAACAAAAGAAGACATTGACGCAGTAGCAGTTACAAATAGACCAGGACTTCTTGGTTCTCTGTTGGTAGGTGTTAACTTTGCCAAAGGCCTAGCTGCCAGTCTTGATGTACCTTTTATTACAATCGACCATATTAGAGCTCATTTATATGCCTCTCAGATAGAGAACCCACAGGAATACCCTTATTTAGGTATATTGGTATCTGGTGGTCATACTGTTATCTGTAAGGTTAAAGGTTATGATGAAGTAGAGGTAATGGGAACCACTATTGATGATGCGATTGGAGAAGCTTTTGATAAAGTTGCCAAACACTATGGACTTGGTTATCCAGGTGGTGTTGTTATAGACAGATTGTCTAAAAATGGTAACAGCAAAGCTTTCTTATTTCCAGGACCAACAATCAACGGTGAGGGACATGAATATGATATTTCCTATTCAGGATTGAAAACAGCTGTTATAAATCAGCTGGACAAATTCTGGGATGGAGAATCTGAGAAATCCCAAGAAAACATTGCAGCAAGTTTCCAACGAGCTGCTGTAAATGTATTGATGAAACGAATTAGACTTGCACTCAAAGACACAGGACTCAAAAGAGTCTCTGCAGGTGGTGGTGTTGCGGCTAATAGTTTATTACGAAGCGAACTTAAAGCTCTCGAGAAAGGTGGTTATTCTGTAACTTTCCCTTCTCTTAAGCTATGTACAGATAATGGTGCTATGATTGCAGGACTTGCTTACAGATACTTACAGGACGGAGTCAGAGATGATTTTGATGTAACTGCCAGTGCGCGAGTGAGTGCTTTCAAAAAGAACCAATAAAGTGAGGAGATACTGATGACTACTTCCTATGATTTAGACGCAGCCATAAGAAAGGTGCCTGATTTCCCTAAAAAGGGAATTTTATTTTTTGATATTACAGGTATTTTAGAACAACCTGAAGCATTTCAATATTGCATAGATGCTTTGTACGATAAATATAAAGATAAACATATTGATAGAATTGCTTGTATTGAAGCAAGAGGGTTTATTTTTGGAGCACCATTAGCAGTTAAAATGGGCGTTCCTCTTGTACTTGTAAGAAAGAAAGGTAAATTACCTGGAAAAACTCATGAACAATCATTTGAGTTGGAATATGGCACTGATACAGTATGTATTCAAGATGTTGATATCAGAGATGGTGACAACTTTTTAGTTCTTGATGACTTAGTTGCAACTGGTGGTACAGTAGCTGCTGCTTGTGATATAATTGAACGTAACGGTGGAACTGTTGAAGCAATCAGCGGAATTATTGGATTACCTTTTCTCGGCTACGAGAAGGTTCTAGATCCACATAAAGTTGATGTTTTGGTGACCTATAACGCTGAATAATAGCTGATGAGGTTTGCAAAATTTATTTTTTTTGCATAAATTTTGTAAACCTTATTGACAATAATCATTCAATTTCATATATTACCACACGTGATTTGTGATTGGGATATAGTGTAATGGTAACACTGCAGATTCTGGTTCTGCCTTTGGGGGTTCGAATCCCTCTATCCCAGCTATTAAAGTCGGTCCCTTCGTCTAACGGTTAGGACGAAAGATTCTCAGTCTTTAAATAGGGGTTCGATTCCCCTAGGGACTATAAAGTTAGGCAGCCACTTATATGGTTGCTTTTTTTTTGCGAAAATAATTATAAGGACAAAAAATAATGATAACAGCATCGAACATCTCTCTTTCTTATGGTACACAGGTACTTTTCAAAGATGTAAATATTAAATTTACACCTGGTAACTGTTACGGTATTATCGGCGCTAATGGAGCTGGTAAATCTACATTTATGAAAATTCTTGCAGGTGAAATTGAGCAAGATACTGGTGATGTAATAATCACTCCTGGAGAACGAATGACCATGTTGAGACAGGATCACTTCGCATTCCAAGAGTATACTGTTTTAGAAACTGTTATCATGGGTTATGAAAAACTTTACAGCGTTATGAAAGAACGTGATGAAGTTTATGCAAAAGAAGATTTCACAGAAGAAGATGGTATCAGAGCAGCTGACCTTGAAGGCGAATTCGCTGAAATGGGTGGTTGGGAAGCTGAATCAGAAGCAGCACAGATGCTTGATGGTTTGGGCATTGATACTACTCTCCATTCAAAGAAAATGGCTGAAGTAGAAGACAATGTTAAAGTTCGTGTTTTATTGGCACAGGCATTGTTTGGTACTCCTGATATCTTGCTATTGGATGAACCTACCAACCACCTTGACTTAGAATCAATTGAATGGTTGGAAAATTTCCTAGAGAACTTCAACAACACAGTTATAGTAGTAAGTCATGATAGACACTTCTTGAACAGTGTTTGTACACATATTGCAGATATCGATTATGGTAAGGTTCAACTTTATGTTGGTAACTATGATTTCTGGTATCTATCAAGTCAACTTGTTGCAAAACAGATGAAAGATGATAAGAAGAAGAAAGAAGATAAGATTTCAGAATTGAAAGACTTCATCCAACGTTTCTCATCTAACGCGTCAAAAGCTAAACAGGCAACCTCAAGAAAGAAATTGATTGATAAATTGACTTTAGATGATATCAAACCATCATCAAGAAGATTCCCTTACATCAGCTTCAAACCTACAAGAGAACCTGGTAACAACATCTTAGAAATTAAAGATTTGAGCAAAACTGTTGAAGATGAACTTGTTTTAAACAAACTAAACTTGCAGTTGAACCATGGTGATAAAATTGCATTTGTTGGTCCACAGCATCAGGCAAAGACTGTTTTATTTGACATTCTTAATGGTGAGATGGAACCAGATGAAGGTGAGTACAACTGGGGTGTAACAACATCTCATTCATACTTCCCAAAGAACAATGATAAATACTTCCAAGAACACGATTCAATCACAGACTGGTTGAGACAGTATTCAAAGGATGAGAAAGATGATACTTACATCAGATCTTTCCTTGGTAGAATGTTATTCAGCGGTGATGAAGCATTGAAAGATTGTACTGTTCTATCTGGTGGTGAGAAGGTAAGATGTATCTTATCAAAGCTAATGCTAGAGCAAGCTAACTGCATCATGCTTGATGAACCTACAGCTCACTTAGATCTTGAATCAATCAGTTCTTTGAACAATGCTTTGATCGATTTCAAAGGTGTGTTACTGTTCAACTCACATGACCACCAGTTTGTTAACACAATTGCAAACAGAATCATTGAATTCACACCAGGTGGAATCATTGATAGAATGATGCCTTTTGATGATTACCTAAAAGACGAAGGCGTAAATAAGTTGAGAGACGAACTTTATGCTGCTCCTCAAGAACACCATCTTTCTATATAGGGGATAATATATGTTATGCGCTGTCGATATCGGAAATACTAATATAGTTGTTGCAATCCATGATGGAAATCAATGGGTTGAGAATTGGAGGATCCACAGTGACCCTAAAAAAACAACAGATGAATATTTTGTCATGTTGGAATCACTTTCAAAGCATGGCAATAAGTATGATATCGATAGAGCAGTGATATCTTCTGTAGTACCTAACTTAACAAGGGCTCTACAGAAGAATATAGTACGTTTATTCGGCATTGAACCAATAATGATAGACCTACAGCTTGAAAACGGTTTGATCAGCGAGAGCATACCTCTACAGCTTGGTAGTGATATATTATGTAACCTTGCTCAATCACATCACATGCATCCTGATAAGGATGTGCTCACCGTTGACTTCGGTACAGCTCTTACAATGAGCTGTGTTAGAAAGAGTGGTGAGGTCCTAGGTGTTGCAATAGCTCCTGGTCTGCTGACTGCAGTGAACTCCCTCTTTGGAAACACAGCACAGTTACCACAGGTTGAATTGAAGAGCCCTGCCCACATAATGGGTAGAACAACAGATCAATCTATTAGATCTGGTATAATGAATGGCTACACAGGTCTTGTGGAGTCAATGATAAAGAAAACAAGAGAAGAATATGATCTTGATCTGTATGTTGTTGCTACAGGTGGTCTATCTCAGACAATTTCAAAATCAATAAAAAGTATTAATGAGGTTGACATTTATCATACCTTGAACGGAATGAAACTCATAGCAGAACTTAACTCTGTAGAAGACGCTAGATAGTCTCAAGAAACCATGAATTGCTTTTAATTTTCATTGCCTGTTTTCAAAACATCTTTCCAAACAGCCTCAATGGCAGCTTGATCTTACCTAGATGTAATTTATAGATTTTATGTTATTTTAATATCATAACTATAAAATTTGATACTAAATAAATATCAAATCATATTTTAATTATATCATAGCTATATATAAGGACTCATAAACACTGTTATTTCTATAATATATTATATTCTTTAAATATAGATTACCAATCAAAATAATATAAAAAAAATATCTAAATTCAAACACGTCATCTGTATGATTCATCTTCATTGTTGATTCTTTTTTTCAGTTTGGATGAGAACAAAAAAACACTCTGCAGCTTTGAGGCTGAGAGCGCTTCTTATGTGACATGCATTTTTGAATGCTGCGTGTCACATACTTCATATCAATTTCAGATATAAATCTTTTTAGTTTACAAATATACCCTCATCAATAACAACCTGACCATTGATTGTAACACGTGTGTTTGAATCTCCAACAGGAACTATCAACTGGACAAGTGACTCATCAATGTTCATAGGTTCGAGTTCTTTATCATCAAAAATAGATTCAAGAGTATCAATATTTATTCCACCCAAAATAATGGAAGTTGTATTTTCCATGGAGAAGAATGGATGAATATTTGTGCTGAGGTATTGAGATTCAATTGTATCAACATCACTCAAAGCGATGCCACTTACAATATTTGCATTCTCATCACTGGCAAAATATGCATTGAGAGCATCATATCCTTCACTTGCTGAAAAACTGATCACTCTACCATTTTCAACATTGAAAGATGCATTTTTAACAACCTTACCAAATAAATGGAAATCTCTTGATGCAGCAAAAATACCATCACTTGCTCTGTTATCTAAAGTTGTGTGAATGTTCTGACTTGGTAGCTTGTGATAGAAAGTTCTGTTGTTTCTAAGTTTGCAGTGGCCACCAGCCCAATTCGCTTTATCCAAAATTTTAGTGACCAGATTTGTTTTAGAATTATCTAGAGTTATGATTCCATCACCCATGCTGCTCACAAGTTTTTTTCTGTAGGATAGTAGGTGTGCTTGGTTCTCCCAATAAACTTCAGGGTCCTCTTGATCCAAACGCATCAAGACTTCAAGAAGCCTATGTTGATCACCTTGCTCAACATCTTTTAGAAGTGCCTGAGCAAATGTAAGAGATGGGAAGGCAACAGTGCACCATGGTACAGAGATTCTTCTATTCAACACCAATGGCTCACTTAAATTACCATATTTGTTTATTTCAACTAGGTTCTTCTCTAAATCATGTGGGTCGTCCAATGTATAATAAGTATAATCTGATAAATCCATTATCCTGCACATAACAGGTGTTCCTGGATTTGGTTTCTGAAAATCGAGTATTTCTGGTTCCATTGGAACCTCTTCGGTCACCTTACCGTCTTTAGTTACCACGATATTTACAGTTAGTTTTGTTATGTTGCATGCTTTTCTTGCAAGAAGCAGTGCAAAATCATATGTTGATTCTTCTGTATTGATAGAAAGAACATCAGCAACTCGTAATTTGAGTTGTCCGTTACACACCAATTGTGCGTATAAATCAAAAATAGCGTCCATGCAGAGAATATAACACAAAAATGAAAGATTGTGCAGGGTAGATAATCTGTATTTGTGATATATTTCTGACTTAAATTATAATATTTTGTAATGTTTTTTTTTCTCAAAAAGGGCTAATATGTGTAAATTTGCATTAAATATATTCATATCGATATAAAAAGCTTTACTTATTTAAAAAAAGCGTTATTATAGATATGAAATTAACTAGGTAACAAGTTAGGTGCCTATTCGATTTCCAATATATTAAACTTAAAGGAGCTCAACATGGGCGTAAATAGTTTTTCAATTCCTCGTCAGATATTTTATGGCGAAAATGCATTATCAGAATTAGGTAACTTAAAAGGCAAAAAGGCTGCTATAGTTACAGGTGGCCATTCAATGAAAAAGTTTGGTTTTTTAGACAAGGCTGTAGAATTACTAAAGAATGCAGGTATCGAATCTATTATTATTGATGGTGTAGAACCTAATCCTTCAGTTAAAACTGTTCTATCAGGTGCAAAGAAGATGGAAGAGTTCAATCCAGATTGGATTGTAGCAATTGGTGGTGGTAGCGCTCTTGACGCTGCTAAAGTAATGTGGTGTTTCTACGAACATCCTTCTTTGAAGTTTGAAGATATAATTGCAGTTGGTTCAATGCCAGCTCTACGTAATAAAGCTAAATTCATTGCTATTCCTTCAACCAGTGGTACAGCTTCAGAAATTACAGCATTCTCTGTAATTACAGATCCTGAAAATCACATCAAATACCCTCTAGTTTCTGGCGAAATGGTTCCAGATATTGCTATCCTTGATCCAGAAGTACCAAGCAAGATGCCAGCTCATATCACAGCTAACACTGGTATGGATGTTATGTGTCATGCTCTTGAAGCTTTGGTTTCAATCGCAAGAACAAACTTAACAGAACCATATGCAGTAAGAGCAATTGAACTTGTTAAAGAAAACTTGCCTGTAGCTTACGCTGAACCAAATAATCTTAAAGCAAGAGAAAACATGCATGAAGCTTCATGTCTAGCAGGTATGGCATTTACAAATGCTTCTCTAGGTTTGGTTCACTCATTAGCTCATAAGATTGGTGGTGAATTTGGTGTAACTCACGGACTAGCAAACGCTATTCTATTGCCTTATGTAATTGCTTACAACAGACAGTTCACAGACCGTTATACTTATATTGAAGCATTGTTAGGTGTTGAAGATATTGCTGAAGTTGTTAGAGAATTAAACAAGAGCATGAACATTCCTACATGTTTCAAAGATTGTAAAGAAGTTGACTTCAATGAAGCTAAATTCAAAGAAGTACTGGACAGAATGTCTAAGAACGCTTTCGAAGATCCTTGTACTTTAACAAACCCTGGTGACCCATGTGTTGCAGATGTTAAGATGATTTACACAGCTGCTTACTACGGTACAGATATTGTTAAAAGATAATAAAGCTCACTATAATTTATAACTATAGATATTGGCCTTCAACTTCAGTTGGGGGCCTTTTAATTTCTCTGGACAATTTGATTTTTGTAGGAGAGACCTCACTGTTGAAATTCATATGGAATGCTGCTCAAAGCTATCTTTTCAAATAAGAATCAACTTTTGATAAATAATGCTTCACACCAAGTGAGAACATGGCATCAGATACAAATAAACATCTAATGAGATGTTTATTTGATCTAGGTTACAACTGCTGCACTCAATGCTTTTTGAATTCGTTTATCAGCGTTTATTTGAATTCTTAAAAAAAGACCACACAAGCTTTGAGCTGTGTGGTCCTCTGAAACTAATCATCTGTATTTTTAATCTAAGTAAGGATGTCCTGTGAGATCTTCAACAATCTCACGATTCTCATCACTTATATCACTCTTCAATCCACCGTCCTTAATCCTGCTTATTTCATCTGTTGCTACTTTGAATGTTGAAGGTGTGACTCTATATCTGAAGCTCATCATGATTCCTCCAATCATCAGAACAAGAGGAACAAATGTGAAGGCAACTCTGATAGCCATTACTGCAGTATCGCTTTGGACAGTTAGAGAGCCATCAAAGCCAAAAGCTGCAAGAGATAGACCAAACAACCACAGAACAACAGCTTGAATCAACTTTCTTATCAATGTGAACATACCAGCAACTGCACCAGACCTATCTCTTCCATGGCAGAGTATCTCAACATCACACGATTCAGGAAGCATTGCCCATGGCATTGAGATTATTGCAGAGAATCCAATTCCCATGACAATGCATAGGATGTAGATAACATAGTTTGGAGTTTGAGGTGTGAGAACGAAGAAGAATGCAAGCATGACAGCCACAACTATTATAGCTCCTATTCTGTATGTCTTTCCCTTACCAATTATGTTTGCAATGTGCATGTAGAATGCAAGAGCACACAGCTGTGATAACAAGAATATTCCAAGATAGAAGTAGAACTTCTCAGGTCTTCCAATGTAGTAGGTTGTGTAATAGATGAATGAAGCTGAGAGTATATCCATTGCAACATATGCAAGTAGATACATTGCAATATGGATTCTGAAAGTTTTGTTCTCAAGCAAGCTCTTGAGCTGCTTGAAGTTCTCTTTGATGGGTAATGTCTTTCTCTCTTTGTTGATTCCTGGTTGCTCAAAAGTACCAAAATAAACAATTATCCATGGAATCATGTAGATGAGACCAAAGGCAAGACCCACAAGTTTGAATCCAGCTTCAGGATTGTCTTTGTACATGTTGTTTACAATGTAGCTTGGAACAGTTCCTGCTATGAGGGCTGAGAACTGAGAGAAAGCCATCTTTGCTCCCGACAATCTTGTTCTTGTCTTGTACTCTGTACTCATCTCTGAGATGAGGGCGTTGTATGGAACCATCATGAAGGTGAATACAGTTGAAAAGAGAGAGTATGCCAGTGTGTAGTAGACAATTCTGAGAGCCAATGAATCAAAATGAACTGTCAGCCAGAGCAGGTAGTAACTTATAGCAACAGGAATTATACCATAAAAGAAGAATACATGACGTCTTCCTCTCTTGCTCTTGGATCTATCAGATAGAATGCCTATTAAAGGATCACTGATTGCATCCCAAGCCTTTCCAATCATCACAATCAATCCAGCATACTGTGGTGGTATCTTTGCAACATTTGTTAGAAAAACCATGAACAGTGTACTGATTATTAAAAAAGAGCCTCCACCATAGAAATCACCTGATCCATAAGCTAAGATATTTCTTAGTTTTACCTTCCTTGTATCTGACATATGTACTCCTTTTTATTTACTTTCAGTAAGAAAAGATTAAATGCATATTGCTTATTTGTAAAGAAAAAAATAACATTGGTGTATGTGGCAAATATTCAGATCTAAAAAATAATCAATTCTTTATACAGAAGTTAACAAAAGGAGAGTCTGTTGTATGTATATAGTGGGATTTAAGAAAGGAATGGCAAATTTAAAGTTCTCATCAGTTCATGGGGGATTCAAAATAATTGATAAAAGTAAACTATCAGGCGTGTTGGATCTATCAAAAAATTACAGTGATGGGGATGATTTTGTAAAAATAAAGAAGGAAAATTCAGTTACAACGATAACTTATAGCTTCTCAAAGAATGATGCATTCTCTCTCATCATCAAGGATGATGATTGTGTATATGGCTGTGGCGAGATGTACTCCTTCACTGATTTACGTGGAAGATGTGTACCAATTTGGGTTCAGGAACAGGGCCTTGGACGTGGATTCAATGCAGTTAAAATTGCAGTCGATATTGCAGCTCATTCTGGTGGCACTCAATACACAACTTACTATTCAATTCCATCTTTTGTGACTAAAAATATCTCTTTTACCTCGGATGCGAGAGGATACTCTCTCTTTGATTTTAAGAAAGGATATGATGAGATAACTTTCTATGAGAGAAGTGGATGCATAAAGATCAAAGAGACAACTTCATTGAAAGAGAGTGTTGCTTTTCAATCAAAAATCAGGGGAATTCAACCCAAAATGCCTTCATGGTGCTACAGAGGATTGAGTGTGTCTCTTCAAGGTGGCTCATTTGAAGTTGATAAGAAACTTGAGAAGATGGAGAGCCTTGATGGTTTGATCAATTCAATTTGGCTTCAGGATTGGTGTGGACAGAAGATAACATCATTTGGACATCAGCTCAAATGGAACTGGAAGATGGATGAAAAACATTATCCACTTCTAAAAGAAAGAATAAAGCAGTGGAAAGATAGAGGAATAAGAACCATGGGATACATCAACACCTATGTTGGTAAGGATTATCCCATGTATGAAGAGGCCAAAGAGAAGGACTTTCTTGTTCTTAATAAGAAAGGAGAGGTCTACGATCTTGAGATGACAGGATTTAAAGCTGGCATGATTGATTTCACAAATCCTGCAGCACGGGAGTGGATGAAAGACATAATAAAGAACAATCTCATAAAAGAAGGTTTTTCTGGATGGATGGCAGATTTTGGAGAGTATCAACCAACAGACTGCGTACTGTTTAACTCAGAGGATCCTTATCTTGTCCACAATCAGATTCCTGAATTATGGGCCAAATTGAATCGCGAGGCCATAGATGAGATGGGAATGAGTGATGAAATTGTATTCTTCTGCAGATCTGGTTACAGTTACAGTCAGAAGTACTGCCCTTTATTCTGGTGTGGAGATCAGATGGTGAATCTGAATAAAGATGATGGGCTCTCATCAGTTGTTCCTGCATATCTATCTCTTGGTCTCATGGGAGTGAACAACATTCACAGTGATATTGGAGGCTATACATCTCTTGGTTGGGTGAAAAGAACAAAAGAGATGATGAAGATGTGGGCAGCATTATCTGCATTCACTCCATTCATGAGAACTCATGAATCAAATAGACCAGACAAAAATATCCAATTTTACGATGATGAAGAATTGCTTGAATCGTTGAAAAAAGATATTGAAGTTCACAATGAGCTATCAGAGGAGTTCATGAAACTGGATGATGAATACAGAGAGAGTGGAATACCATCAATGAGACAGTGTGATCTGCAAGATCCAAGTCTTGATGCAAAAAGAACTCAGTTCTTCCTAGGTGATGATATCCTGGTATTGCCTCTTCTTAACAGAAGACAGAAATCGGTGTACTTTGAAATAGGAGAAGGAAGATGGCTGTATGAAAAGACAGGAAAGACCTATGAAAGAGGACATCATAAAATAAAAGCTAAAGAGATTGAGCCAATCTATCTGGTGAGAGTCAAAGACTTTGATTAGCTTTTGAAATTTGCAATGTATTCAGTTGCTCTTACAAAAATATTGAAATTTTGAATGTTTCTACAGATAGATACTTGACTCAGACTCAGTTACTGTATATAGTAACATTATTACTTGTTACTACAAACAGTAACACAGTGCTTTTAAAAAAACTAACATATGTATTGGAGAGTACAGAGATGAAAAGAATATTTACAGTAGCAGCAGTTGCAGCATTATCAGTTACATCGATTTTTGCAAGTGGAACCAAAGAAGGTTCTCCTATGAAGAAAGCAATGGAAGAACCAATAAAAGTTGGAATATCCAAGATGGTAACACATCCGGCTCTTGATGCTATTGAACAGGGCATACAGGATTCAATCAATGAAAGTGGAAAGGATGTTGTATTTGACCTGCAGAACTGCAACGCTGAAATGTCAACAGCAATCAGCATTGCTCAATTATTCAAATCACAGAACCAAGATATAGTACTTGGAATTGCAACTCCACCAGCACAGGCTCTAGCTTCTGTTTATTCAGATGATGATACTCCTGTAGTTTATGCAGCAATAACAGATCCTGAAGCAGCAGGTCTTACCTATGCTGAAGGCGAGGAAACAAATGTTTGTGGTGTTTCTGATTTAAATCCAATCTCTCTTCAAATTGAAACATTTGTTAAAGTAACAGGTTTGAAAAGACTTGGTATGGTTTATACAAGTGGAGAGGCAAATGGTGTGGCTATGAAAGACAGAGCTGAAGAGTACTGCAAAGCAAACGGAATTGAGTTCGTTGCAGCAGCAGTTTCAAATTCAGCAGAAGTAAAAAGTGCTGCATTATCAATTGCATCTAGAATTGATGGAATGTTCATTGCAAATGATAACACTGTAGTAAGTGCAATCTCATCAATTGATCAAGTATGCAATACATATGATCTTCCACTGTTCAACAGTGATATAACAAGCAGCACAGGAACTAACTTCTTGATGAGCTGGGGCTTGGATTACTATAAAGTTGGAAGACTGTGTGGTGATGTAGCTCTACAGATAATTGATGGCGACAGTCCTACAGATATCGGTGCTATATATCTAACAGATATCAAACAGTTCAACCTTTATTTAAATATGGATAGAGCTGCAGAGTTAGGTTATACATTCCCACAGGATGTACTCGATGCTGCTAGCATGATTTATGAAAATGGTAATTTGGTAGAAAAATAAAGAACTCCTGAATAATAAAGTTGACCCTTTGAAGTATTGATTTACTTTGAAGGGTTTTCTTTTTCTTGTAGATAATGACTTCTGGCTTAATTTGGACAATTTTGATTTTTTTATGTAGAAATTTGAAGTTTTATGTAAATTTTATGAAGTTGAAACCAAAAAATAAATTTAGTGATATTTTATTATTTAGTTTTATTTACAAGGAGGATTATTTAAATGAATAATCTACAAAAGAAAAAGGCGTTTTTTGTTTCATTGGTTGTTTTATTATTTTGTCTGTCGCCATTGATGGCTGACTATGAAGGTCTTTCAATATCAACAGATTATCCTGCATTGAATGTAAGTGATAGTGATATGATTGTATTTAACCTGAAGGTCAACAATTATAATCTTGCCCCAGGAAGAGTTGATTTGAGTGTCACTGATTTACCTAAAGATTGGGATTACCAATTTGTTGGTGGTGGTGGTAAGGTCAGTGCGGTATTTGCAGCACCGGAGCAACCTGTATCAGTTCAACTGTGGATCATTCCAACAACAGATGTAAAGCCTGGTGAATATAACTTCAACGTGGTGGCAAGTGGTGATAACAATACTGCATCTTACAAGCTTCCACTCACTGTAGAACTTGGACAGAAATTACAGGAGCGTCTGTCTCTTACAACAGAATTGAATGAAATTTCAGGTTCTCCTAAATCTGACTTTACATTCCAAGTTACAATAGCTAACAACAGTGCTAAGGAATCGTTGATCAACTTAGATGCTGATGTACCTAATGGATTTAAAGCAACTTTCGAGCAGCAATATGGCTCAAAGGTAATCAATGATATAAGCATCGGAGCTGGTAAGACCTCAACAGTCAAAGTTGAAGTGACACCATCACAAGGTGTGAATGAAGGCACATATCCTGTCACTGTAATTGCAAAAACAGCAACTACAAGTGCTTCAATTCCTGTAAAATTGAACATCAAAGGACAAGCAAATTTAACACTCACGGGTGAGAATGATATTTTGAGTTTCAAAGCTGTAGCTGGTAAGGATAAGATAGTTCCTTTAACAATCAAAAATACAGGAACAGCAGACGCTTCTGATATAAAAGTAAGTGCATCAACTCCTTCTAATTGGAATGCGACATTCACTCCAAGTACTGTAGAGTCATTGGCTGCAGGAGATAAGACAACAGTCAATATGACAGTGACTCCTTCATCTCAAGCTATTACCGGCGATTATGGACTGACTGTCAGAGCTTCATCAGATAGCAGCAATATTTCTCAATCATTTAGAGCTACCATTGAAACCAGTTCATTATGGGGTTTGGTTGCAGTACTGATCATTGCATTGGCTGCAGTAATACTGTTGTTGGCTGTCAAAAAATTTGGTAGAAGATAGGAGATAAATTATGGCTTTAGAACAAATTGTAAATGTTCGAGACTTGCATAAAATTTATCCCAATGGAAATACAGCAGTTGATGGTATCAGCTTCTCATTGAATAAAGGTGAGGTGTTTGGCCTATTAGGACCCAATGGATCTGGTAAGACCACAACAATTTTGATGCTTCTTGGTTTGCTTGAACCAACCAGTGGTGATGTAAGTGTCCTTGGAAAGGACCCCTTCAGGTATCCATTGGAAGTAAAATCTAGAGTGGCATATCTACCAGATACTGTGGGTTTTTATGAAAACTTAACGGTCTTTGAGAATATAGATTACACATCACGTTTTCTAAGATTATCAAAGAAAGAGAGGGATAAAAGAATCGAGAGTGCTTTATCTAAAATGCATATTTTGGATAGAGCTGATGATAAAGTTAAAACTTTATCCCATGGATTGAAGCAACGCTTGGGGTTCAGTGAGGTACTTGTAAAAGAACCTGATATAGCAATTCTTGATGAACCTACACAGGGATTGGATCCTGAGAGCATTGGTGAATTTCTTGAGATAATCAAATCACTTCGTGATGATTATGGAATGACTGTATTGCTATCGAGTCACCAATTGAACGAGGCTCAATCTGTTTGCAACAGGGCAGGCTTGTTCAGTGAAGGCAAGTTGATTCAATGTGGTACTATAGATGAATTGGCTGAATCTCAATTTGGTAAGAGCAAGATCATTGATTTAAGAATTGGGAAAGCATTCGATATTTCAAATATCGTCATGAAAATTAAGGGTGTCAACAGCTATAAGAGTGAGGATAACAGACTCTGGAGGCTTGATTGCTCAAAAGATATAAGATCTATTTTGGTCAAATCTTTGGTTGATCAAGGAATCAATATTGAATCTGTCAGTTTGAAACTGCACTCTTTATCTGAGATTTATAAATCTTGTTTCAAGGAGGTCAAACATGAGTAAAAGAGAAGGTTCGGCCTTAACTGGCTTGTCCGTAGTTTTCAGTAAGGAACTGCAGGACTTCACAAGGTCTGCCAGAATGGTTGTTCTGACCATATTGATTCTTTTGACGGCTGGAACAAGCATTTATGTAGCAACAAATACAATGAAGAATTACGTCAATGAGGATTCTTTTTTGCTTCTGAGTCTGTTCACCAGTTCCAAAAATCCCATCCCATCGTTTCTATCATTGATGTCGTTCTTGGTCCCTCTTACAGGCATTGCATTGGGTTTTGATGCAATCAACAAAGAGTTTCAGGATAGAACTTTAGGAAGAATATTGTCACATCCTATTTACAGAGATGTCCTGTTGTTTGGTAAGGCTCTTGGAGCTTTAGTCTCAATGGCTCTTGTCTTGTTGGCTCTGTGGTTGCTTGTTATAGGCAGCGCTATGTTATTCTTAGGTGTTCCGCCAACAGCGGAGCAAGTAGGAAGAGCTCTTGTTTATCTTTTGATCACAATACTATATGGAACACTCTGGTTCACGATAGCAATGTGGCTCTCAATAGCATTCAGACAGAGTGCAACATCTGCTCTTGTTTCCATTGGTCTGTGGTTGTTCTTCCTCATCTTCTGGCCAATTATATCTCAATTATTGGCCTATGCAATTGGTGGAGGAAATCAACTGACGGTTGCAAAGTCTTATTCAGTGCTATCGAGATTCTCGCCATATATGCTCTATACACAGGCATCTGTAGCTATTCTCAATCCAACTACAAGATCTCTTGGAGTTGTGTTGTTCTATCAGATGGAAGGAGCACTAGGAGGTACAGCATTGCCATTTGGACAAAGCTTGCTTCTGATATGGCCTCAACTGACTTCGTTTGTTGCTGCCATCATTTTGGTATTTACGTTCGGATATATAAAATTCCAGAGAATGGAAATTAGGATGTAGAAATATGGGTTGTTGCAGTTCTCTGCAGCAACCTTCTTTTTTGATGTGAGATTCCAAAAATTTGGGTCATCTGTAATTCAATAATATGAGTTGAACAAAAAAAAATAACACAGAACAAACTGTGTTATTTTTGAGCGTCTTAAGGGAATCGAACCCTCGTTATTAGCTTGGAAGGCTAGAGTAATACCATTATACG
>JBFHKM010000047.1:0-18926 GCA_041595335.1 Sphaerochaetaceae bacterium | reverse complement strand
GATTTTTCTTAATGAGGTTTGAGAGCATGTATCGATATTGCTCTTTGAATTCCTTCATATCAGGTTGATTCATAACTGCACCATAGTCATTCGTTCCGCCAAATATGATGATTATATCTGACTCAAAGTTAAGAATTCTGCTGTCATCAGAGAAGTTTGTATGAGGTACCTGAAGAGGGGATGTGTTTGATATACGAGAGCCACTGAAGGAGTTATTGTGCCCAAGAGTCCATCCATTGCGCTCTATCATCTGATACCACCAGGTCTGCTCGACCTGCTTCACGTTTCCAAATGGATATTTGGTTTCATATCCCTCTGGAATGTATCCTTCAAATGTTGAAATAGAGTCTCCAATTATGCTGATTTTCATTAAATGCTGTTTTCCTTGTTTTTGTTTAATATTAATGACAATTGAACAATAAAACAATTGGAGAGCATAAAAAAGGACCTGATTGCTATCAGGTCCAATGTTATGAAGAAGGCATCTTTCTTATTTAATTGCGCTATCAACCATACCTTTAATGAAGTATTTCTGAAGAGCCAAGAACAGAATGATGACAGGGAATATAACAACAAGAGATGCAGCAGCAGCTGCGTTCAAGTTAGATGATTCCTGTGAGAAGAATGAGGAGATTGCAACTGTTATTGTTTTCATTGCAGTCTTCTGCATTATGTACAATGAGAATTGGTAGTCATTCCAGCATTGAATACCCGTCAAGATAATTACAGATGCTGTTACAGGCTTCAATTGAGGAAGGATGATCTGGAAGAAAGTTCTTGCAGGTCCAGCACCATCAATTTGAGCCGCTTCATCTAGTGCCGTCGGAATTGCTTTGATGAAGTTTGTGAACATGAATATACTCATTGGAAGTTCAAATGTAAGCAGAGTTAGGATCAATCCTCTGTAGGTGTTGATCAAGCTGTAGTCTACAAGAGTTGAATACAGTGGAACCAAGATACTAAGAGGAGGAACCATCATTATACCCAGTGAGAAGTTTCTCATTAAGAAGGTGTATTTACTCTTCTTTCTAGCTAGAGGGTATGATGTCAATGAACCAATCAACACAATCAGAATAACAGAGAATACAGTTATTATGAGAGAGTTCTTCATTGAATTTATGATGTGACCTTTGTTCAAAGCATATATGAAGTTATCCCATGTAGGCATTGATGATATGTGCCAATAGGAGGATAGATCAGATTGAGGTTTGAATGATATACCAACCAAAATGTAGATTGGTACCAAATAAATAAATAGGATCAATAATAAAACTGGATATCTCCAGAGATTTTGTTTAGTTTCTCTTTTCATTAGCTCATTTTCTCCTGATATTTATTTAGTGCATTGGTTGTGATGAAACTCAAGATTACGATTATTGCGAATACAACCATACCAATGGCTGATGCATATCCGGCATTTTCTGAACCGAAGTAAGTTCTATTTACCAATGTAGAGAGTGAGTTTGAATCATAACCTGGACCACCTTTGGTCAGAGCCATGATTACGTCGAATAATTTCAATCCACCTATCAAGTTAAGTACTACAGCACTGTTTACAGCAGGTGCCAATAGAGGGAATGTGATGTATCTGAACAATTCTTTTGGTTTCACACCTTCAAGTTTTGCAACTTCATAATACATTGCAGGAATTCCCTGAAGCCCAGCAAGGTAGATTACCATGCTGATACCAACGAACTGCCATGAGTTTATCACTGTGATGATCACAACTGCTCTTTTTCCATCTGACAACCAGTCTGTTAGAACAGGATTGTTTGCAATGAATGGAATCTGATTGATTGCACCATTTAAAGTGAAGAAGAAGTACATTATGTAACCCATGATAAGAGGAGCAATCATAACAGGAAGATAGATGATTGTTCTACCAATATTTCTTCCACTGAATTTATGGTTCAAAAATATTGCGAATAACAAACCAAAGATGTTCTGAAGTACGGTTGAACCAATACCATAGAAAAGTGTGTTTCCAACTGCTCTTGTTACATTTTGATCAGTAAATAGTCTCAAGAAGTTTTTCAAACCCACCATTTTATAGTGCTGTGAATAACCATTCCAGTTTGTGAATGAGAGGAAGATACCTCTGCATAAAGGTGTTATAACAAACATGATGAAAAGAATGACTGCAGGAATAGTGAAAGCATTCATTGTCCAATCTTGTTTCTGTCTGTATGATAGTTTTTTCATTCCAGGCCTCCTGTTAATTTAGGAAATAATCCGGATTGACCATTAAGGTAAATCCGGATAATAAATTTAAATATTAGAACTTGTCGTTGAAGTTCTCAGCCATTGTTTTTGCAGCGTTTGCTACAGCATTAGGTTTTTCAGCTAAGATATCAGCACCTGTTGCACACATAACATCCCACATACCACTAGGTAGATAAGCTCTATCGAAGTAAGGGAAAGTCTTTACATCAGCATACTTTTCATAGAAAGGTTTCAATTCGCCTAAATCTGAAGTTGCAGTTGTCAAACCAGCAGGTGAACCAGAAGCTGTTGCAATACGAGTGATGTTTTCAGGTCTTGCTAAGAAGTTCAAGAATTCAATAGCATCTGCTTTGTGTTCTGAATCATTGAATACACCAAGAGCTGTTCTTTCACCAGAAATGAGGGTTGGAACATCATTTGCATCTTTTGCAGGAACTGGCATCATACCAAGTTTTGCATCAGGATTGAATGATTTTGCAGCGTTGAATGCATAGTTACCGTAGAAACCAAATGCAGCAGTTCCACCAGCCAATGCTTTCAAGTCACTCTGATAATCAGCAGTAAGAGCATCTCTGTTGAAATATCCCTTTGCTACCATGTCAGCCATCAATTGAGCTACTTCTTCCCATGTCTCAACACTGAAATCACCAGCTTTCAATTCATCTCTCTGGTTGTCAGCTTCATTTGTGATGAAGAATGAAGGAGCTGCCCAGTCAAAGAATTGACCGATTGTCCAGTTGTCTTTACCACCCATGTGGATTGGATCTTTGCCGATAGCTTTGATCTTAGCACAAGCATCTTCAAAGTCTGCCCAAGTTTTGATGTCATCAACATTCACACCAGCTTCTTCTAAAACTGAAGCGTTGTAGATGATACCTGCAATATCTACATCCATTGGAAGAACAAACATGTTGCCATCATCATCTGTGATAACAGGTTTGATCTGTGGATTGATATCACCAGCCCATGGTAAATCATTGATTGGTTCTAGATATTCGCTGTAACGTAAAACTGACCAGCCATGAGTTGTGAATATATCTGGACATTCATTTGCACTCATCTTGGTTTTCATCAATTCTTCATAGCTGCTACCTGGAGCACTGAATTCAATTTTATTTCCTGATTCTGCTTCGTATTCATTTGAGAGTTCCTGTAATAGGTCAGCGTGAATGTCTGTCATGTTGGTCATGAATGTCAATGTAACAGGTCCTTCTTCCTTTGCACTGGACTGCTCTTTTGAACCGTTGGCAAAAACACAGCCGATACCCATTGCAGCAACCAATGCTACTGTTAATAATTTTTTCATAAAAATCCTCCGATGTTTCTTTATGTATCAATTCTTGATAAAGTCATTATACGACGTATATGAAGGTTGCAAAGTGGCAAAATTCAACAAAAAAAGTACAATAAACTACAATCGTATGATAATATTGTACATATTCGAAATGGAGAATTATTAAGTGAGAAGAAAGAAAACAGCTAAAAAAGGAATAGGGTCAAATCTCTATCGTATATTTATTCTGAGTATCGGAGTTCCCACAATCCTCCTTGCTGTTATAATCTTCGCTCTTTTGAGCAGCTATTATTCAGATGTTCAGGAGAGAGCAATAAACAATCTTCTCAACAACACCAGCTACTCAATCAATTCAATGCTCAACAGCATGAGAGATGTAAATGAATCATGTTATATCTCATCTGAGGCCTTTGATGCTCTTCCTCTGTTTGTAAATCCCTCTCTTGAGGTTGATCCTCTGAGAGTGAATAAGATAAGAAGAAACTATGAGGAGATAATATATAAGAATCTCTTTGGTCGAAATCTTGATGCAGAAGCCGTTGCTTTCTTTCCATACACTGATGAAGGTGATGAATCTTGTTTTGTCGTGAGCAGAGCATCGGAAGGAGTCTATGTTGATGAGATGTATGAATACCAGAAAGAGAGCTGGTACAACAACATAAGAGATGGAAAGACAAAGGAAGAGATAGTCTATAATCAAGAGCTGCCTGTTTATCTTGAACCATTTTATAATGATGGTTTTTCAACTGTATCTATAATGCAGGAGATAAATAACATAAATACAAACAAACCTCTAGGAGTCATGAGAACCGATGTCAGATTGTCTAGGTTTCAGAGCATTCTTAAGAACATGTTGATTCCTAGAAGCAGCTATCTTCTTGTGGCCGATAGCAGCAAGAACATCATAGTATCATCCTCAACTCTTGATAACTATGCTCAATATTACTTTGATACTGATAACTCAGACATAATTCATGGCTATGATATGAGAGTTAAAGATGTTGCTGGCACCAACTTGAAGATCTATTATTTGAACAGCAAATCTGACTCAATAATGGTATTTGTAATTGCTGTTCTTGTTCTGATTGGAATAATTTTGATTGAAAATGAGATTGCTTTCATAATATATAAAAGAGAGTCAAAGGAGATTGTTAAATCAATCAACTCTCTCAATCTTGCTATGATGGAGTATTCAAGAGGAAACTTTGATGCAAAAGCATCAAGATCATCAATACCATATATGGACAACTTTGCAATTTCTTTGAACACCATGGCAGAGGATCTGAAGGATACAATTGAAAGAGAGTATGTTGCAGTCATAAACAGACAGACTGCAGAATACAATGCACTGCAGTCTCAAATTAATCCTCATTTCTTCTACAACACACTCAATGGATTCATTGCTCTGAACAGAATGGGTGAGACCAAGAAACTTGAGAAGAGCATAATCTCTCTTACAAAGTTGTTCAGATATACATGTGCGAAGACAGACCTTGTCTCAGTTTCTGATGAGTTCACTTTTGTAAAAGAGTACATGAAGCTGCAGAAGATAAAATATGAAGATAGACTTGAGGTCAGTTACAACCTAACAGATGAAGCTGCAATTCTCATAATTCCTCGCCTCATTCTCCAACCTCTTGTTGAGAATGCTATAATACATGGACTGGAGCCTGTATCCAGAGTTGTTCATATTGAGGTCTCTGCTGATATCTATCATGCTACAAATGGTGATACTCTGAGTATCTCTGTTAAAGATGATGGTGTTGGTTGCACCTCAGAGGATCTTCAGCTCAACAAGAGCATTGCCCTCGCAAATATTAAAAGACGATTGGAAATATTTTCCGATGGTTCAATACTGACAAGTCGATGTAAAGAGGGAAGTGGTGTGGAGATATATATTATAATACCGATGGATGAGAAAAAAGAAAGATGATAATACTGATAGCTGATGATGATAAAAATATTCGATTTGCTCTCAAGAGCATGTTGCTTGATATTTTGGATGAAGATGAGACCACAATATTTGAGGCCCAAGATGGACTGGAGCTTGTAGCTCAGTGTGCCTCGACAGTTATTGATGTAGCTTTTGTTGATATAAAGATGCCAAATTTAAATGGACTTGATGCAATCGAGAGAGTCAAAGAGTTCAACAGTGATATCTCATTTATTGTTCTCTCTGGATACAGTGATTTCAAATATGCCAAAAGAGGTATATCTCTTGGTATAACTGATTATCTTCTCAAACCTGTCGATTCTGATGACCTCAGTGAGCTTGTTGTCAAGATAAATGAAGAGAAGAGAAAGAACAAGAACTATCACAAATCTAGACTTCAGGCACAGGTATTCAATATAGAATCATACTTACCTGTTTTGGGTGAGGATTATGACTATCATGAGGTTCCTCTCTCAGATGGATATGCATATCTTGTGATGGATTTTATTTTCTTCTTTCCTGTGGAGTTCAACGATTCAAGAACAGAGTTCAAATATACAAAATTGGCCAACATCCCAAACTTTCTATCACAGATACTTCCAATGGATGTTATATCATGCCATCTGAAGTCATCAGAAAAGGATGTTCGCTGTCTTGTTCTTCTTGATGAAAAACGTGAGAGGTATGTACTTGAGGAGATTGAGAAGAACATCTTGAACATAAAGGAATATCCAAATGTGAAGGTTGTAGCTCTTTACAGCAAGTGCAAAACTCTTGTTGATGCAATTAAAGTTGGAGATGCTAATGAGGAATTCCAATATCTATCATTGAATCAGAGAGCGTCCAAATGCAAGAAATACAGCAAATCAGATGCACCTCATCACGAATACCTAAGATATATATGGAAGATGGATGAGGCCTATACAAACAATGATGGTGTTGAATATCTTGAACTGCTTGAGAATTTCCAAAATCAATTCAAAGAGATTCCTCCAAAAATAAATGTTGCGTACCTTAAGAATTCAATAAAATCTATAATAGGGAATGATGATATAAAAGACCAGACTCAACTTGTTGATAGATTGAGAAGAGCCAAAATTCTCTCTCGTGAGAACACTCATGATATAACAGAGCAGATCAAAGACTATGTGAAAATAAATTACATGAAGAACTTTGGAATCAACCAGGTGGCAGAAGAATTGAATCTGACACCAAACTATCTCAGCTCATTGTTTCATAAGATAACGGGAATATACTTCAGTGATTACCTCAATTCCTATCGCCTTGCAAAAGCAAAGAAGATACTTCTTTCAAATTCTTCAGCTTCAATTAAAGATATTGCAATGATGGTTGGATATTCGAATGCTCGTTATTTCAGCAGTCTGTTCAAGCAGTCTTATAGCATGCTTCCCACAACTTACAGGAAACAGCATCTAGATAAGTAGAAAGATTTGGACAAAGAGAAAGGTATTAGCTCTGGGTGGGAGAAAGGAGCTAATACCTTGTAAATTTAAAAAAAGGAGGTGAAAATAATTTTAAAAAATTTAAAAAAAATTGTTTTCATAAATTATGTTGCAATTATTGTGCCAAGATATGATTAAAATCAGATTTTGATTCAAAAAGCAGGAATTTCATAAATAAGTCTATTATTTGCTGTGCACATATTGCTCATATTTCAAACTCATCAATCTCTTTGAAGATGTAAAACTCATAAATTTAAAATCATTCAAATCGAACCAAAACTATCAAAACCTTCATTTAGAGGCGTCAAATGCATATTTTTCGACTAAAAAAGGTACCGACCTATTGGGAGAGTGGTCAGTACCTTTATCACATTTAAAAAGGAGGTTAATTAACATTGTCTGTTAATTATGTTTTTGAAAAAAAAATTTACTTTGTACAGATATTAATGCAATAAGCGTGCCAACTATTAAAATATATCAGAAAGACCTTTTTTAGCTTGTTTTGACAACATTTTTGTTGCACGAGGTGTGTAGTTTTTTCAATTTGTTTAAAAATGGGAAATTTTTGCACAGTTGTTTTATGTAGTTGTATGTAGTAATAGTTTTGGCCTAAATTTCAGTTGACTTAAAGACTTTCAGCCTATATTTTTGATTTATGAACAATTCAATTTTAAACAAAAGATTTAAATATTCATATAACAATGCAACATTGGATTTAGTTGTGATCAATGTAATTGTGTATATGATTATAAATACAGTTTGGCCTAATGGGGTATATTATCTATCTATGATCCCTGGCTTCATTATGCATGGGTATGTATATCAATTTATAACATACATGTTCGTTCACGGATCATTCTCCCACCTGTTATTCAATATGCTATCGCTGTATATATTTGGTCAGGCGCTTGAGAAGAGAATTGGAACCAAAGAGTTCTTGCTGTTCTATTTCTCTGTAGGAATCTTGGCAGGAATCGCAAGTTTTGCATTCTACTACTTCATGGGACAGAATGCAGTATTGCTCGGTGCATCTGGTGCAATATATGGTCTTCTACTTTTATTTGCTGTATTCTTTCCTTTCGCAAGAATATATGTATTTGGACTTCTTCCAGTCAAAGCACCTTTCTTGATTTTGGGTTATTTCTTGATTGAAGTGTTCTCCCAAGTATCAGGTGTTAATGGTGGCGTGGCTCATTTGACCCATCTATCAGGATTGGCATTTGGATATTTGTATTGTTTGCTGAGAATGAAGGTCAATCCAATAGAAGTTTGGCGAAGAACATTGTAAACTTTGTTATATAAAATACATTCGTTTGATGAGTAAGCTTGGTCTACTACTTTACAAAAATTTAAGAAAAACAGATAATGATTCTTGTAATTCAGTTTGTAGACTAGAATAACAGGAGATAAAAAATGTCAAAAAACGTTAATTCTTTAAATAAGAAACTATTAGCTGCAGCAGTTTCTGCTACTAAAGCTAAGGAGATTCGCGAGTTACTAACAAAGGGTGCTGAAATTAATTGTCAAAATGAATGGGGGATGACTCCAATCATGCTTGCTGCACAAAACAATCCAGCAGTCGTAGTAATCAATCAATTATTGACTTCAGGCGCAGATATCCACGCTACAGAACCAAAGTATCGTTCAAATCCATTGCACCTTGCTGCCAATAAATCGACAAATCCAAAAGTTATTGAAGCTTTAATCAAAGCAGGTTGTGATTTAAACTCTCGCAATTACTTAGGTGAAACTCCGCTGATCATGGCTGTTAATAAAAATGATGAAACAAGAGTTGTTTCAGCATTAATTAAAGCTGGTGCAGACATCAATGCTAAAGATTATCAAGGCCATTCTGTTGTTGAATATGCAAGAGCTCAAAAACGTACTTACATCATCAACACTTTAAAAAAGATGGGTGCAAATTAATATAATCAATTATATTTTATAGACATACTTAAAAGAATACTTTTAAGTTAAATAACAAAGACAGAGAGAGTCACTCCTATATCATCTGATGGTATTTGAGTGGCTCTTTTACATTTCGTTTGAGCTGTGATGATTTTTAAACAAAAAAAATACCCGACTGATGCCGGATATTTTCTATAGCTGGGGAAATGATTAGTCCAATTCTTTAACTACGATATTTGCAGTGATCTCATCCTGGAGCTTTTTGATTTCATTTTTAACATCGTCAACCAATGTTTCCAATGAATAGCTGAATGATTCATCAAGATTGGATCTCAATTTGATTTCTGCTTTGCCTTCTTTATAAGACTTGTTACCAAGTGTTATTCTGATTGGAAGACCAATTAAGTCTGCATCTGCAAATTTAACACCAGCACTTCCTTTTCTATCATCATAAAGGACATCAATACCAGCTGCTTTTAAATCAGCATAGATTTTATCACCAATTGATTGGTCCTTCATCAAACTTACAAAGTGTACTTGATAAGGTGCTACAGAGATAGGAAGAGATAGACCTCTTTCATCATTGTATTCTTCAGCAAGACATGCTAGAAGACGTCCAACACCGATACCATAGCTACCCATAACAACAGGTTTTGATTTACCATCAATATCTGTGAAATAACAGTTCATTGCTTCACTGTAGCGTGTGCCAAGTTGGAAGATGTTACCTACTTCAACACCCTTGTTCTGAGTTAGAGTGTGTCCACAATCAATACATTTGAAACCATCACGAGCAGAAGCTATATCAGCAACCTTACCTGTGTAATCTCTCTTGAAGTTTGTGTTTGTTAGGTGGAATCCTGATTCATTTGCACCAGATACAAGATTGTTGCTCTTTGCAACAGAATCATCAACAATAACTATTGCTTTTGGACTGCATCCAATTGCTGAACCAAATCCAGGTACAATACCAGCTGCTGTGATTTCTTCTTCATGTGCAGGTCTGAGTGAATTAGCCTTCAATACATTCTGAAGTTTGCTCTCTTCTACATCAAGGTCACCTCTGATTTGAGCTACAACTAGTTTCTCTTCTTCCTCACCAGTCTTATCATTGATGAAAGTTGCAACCATGAAAACAGCCTTACATGTCTGTCTCTGTTCAATGTTGAGGAATTTACAGAGATCTTCAATTGTTTTGCAATCTGGAGTCTCAATCTTTTCCATCTCTTTTGGTTCTTCTTTGAAGTACTCTTTCTTAAATTGAGCAACCTGTCTGTTTGCAGTGTAACCACATTCAGAACATGTCATGATTGTATCTTCACCGATAGGAGAGAGGTACATGTATTCATGTGATACCTTACCACCCATCATACCTGAATCAGCACCAACAACAATTACAGGAAGTCCTGCTTTGCTGAAAATTCTGAAATATGATGCGTAATGCTCCTTGTACTGCTCATCAAGACCAGCTTGGTCTTTATCAAAACTGTAGCTATCTTTCATTGTGAATTCTCTAACACGAATGAGTCCAGCACGAGGACGTGGATCGTCTCTCCATTTAGTTTGAATCTGATAAACCAATTGAGGTAGTTTTTTGTAAGAATTGATTTCTGATCTACCTAGAGATGTAGCATCTTCTTCATGGGTCATTGCTAAAACCATGTCACGGCCTGTTCTGTCATTAAAACGGCTCATTTCTTTATCGATGCTATAATATCTACCAGTTTCTTTCCAGATATCAGCTGGATTTACTAAAGGCATCAAGATCTCTTGTCCACCTAACTCATCCATTTCTTCTCTGATAATATTCTCAATTTTAGAGGTTGATCTATATCCTAGAGGAAGTAGAGAAAAGATTCCTGCCCCCATTTGTCTGATAAAACCAGCTCTCAATAAAAATTCATAACCTTTGCAGTCTGCTGCTTGTGGAGCTTCCCTTAATGTCTGGGAAAACATCTTACTCATTCTCATGATATATCTCCTAAGTATCGTTACTTTATAATGGGTGTTATTGTATCAAAATTGGTGCTCGTCTACAAGATTTTATACTATAACTTTATTCTATGTAGTTAACTATTTGTTTAATTGAGTGAACTTTCGATAAGTTTTCTTTTCAATACAATAAAGATGTGGTAAATTATTGATATTATGAAAAAACAAATAATACTATTCTTGATGATATTACTTGCTCCGCTTATGATTTTTGCTGGAGATATAAGTGCAACTGCAGTGGGGGCAACCAAAGCTGAAGCTGAAAGTAAGGCCTATATTGAACTATCAAAATTCATAAACATATCGGTTTATGATGAAGAGACTCTGACCACATCAGATTCTTCAGATTCCTCTTATTCCTCAACAGCTGTTCATACCACAGCAAATGATTTTTTAAAAACACAAAAAAGTTTCAGCATAAATGGGGATGAGATATCATGTACTGTGACATTGCTTGAGAGCTCTGCTCCAAGTTACATAGCTCTTCTTGATGACAACATAAAGACAATAAACTCTCTTGAAGCTATGTATGAGGCAAACAAAGACAGTTCCTCGTTTGAAATAAACAAGGCCACAATCATCAATATTCTTGAAGAGTACAATGAATACGACAATACAAAATCTGTACTGTTGGCTCTTGATGCCTTCAGTAAGGATATCGTGAAGCCAAACAAGACAACATCTATTTGGAACAACGAATATCAGAATATAATCATTCAACACAACAATGATCTTCTTAAGCAGAGAAATAGCTTGGAAAACAGTGGTTTCTCTCAGGAAGAGATTGAGAAGAGAAAATCTGCCATCAGTGATGAGATAGCCCAGGCAAGTCTTGAGTTGAAGCAGATTGAGATTGAGAGAAGAAATTCTATAAATCAACTCATTGAACAGAGACAGGCTGAAATAGACAATGAAATCGACAGCATAATGAATGGCATCATAAAAAATACTGCCATCACCAATGAATCTCTCAACAGCAGCATTGATGTTGATGTTCTTCTTTCTAATTTCTCCAATTATTACAATCAATATCAAGATGTTAATGAGCAGTACAAGCAATTGAGAGAGGACCAGATAGCTCAGAATGAAAAAGATACTGACGCAGGTATAGAAGAAATCTGGGACAGAGAGTATCTCTTCTCTGAGGTTGATTCCAATGGAAGACCAACTTTGGTTGCCAAGAAACTACGACAGAAAGAGGTTGATTCATATTCAGAAAGTAAATCAGAAGAGCTTGAGAATAATTTGGCAATCATCTCTAAAAAGTTTGTACCACTTCAGAATGAACTTCAATCCAACATGCTATCAATATTGGCAACACTGGAGACTCAAAGTCAATTCACATTGAATATAGATACAGATGATATGGATTGTGAGCTTGATGTAGATAGAGGTGTTTTCGTATGTACATTGAATGATAACAACAGTTATCTTCCAATAGATAAGGTCACAGTTGAGATTCCTCTCTCATCATTAGATAAGAAGATGGATTTCAACATCAACGATAGAAATTTTGATGTGAATGATTCAAAGCAGGTGGCTGCATATAATGCCTATACAGAAACTGTTGAGTTGTACAAGAAATTGATGAGTGAGGAAGAGTTCTTATCTTATCAATTTGTATTGGATATCGATACAAGTACAGTAGCAAATAGATTTGCAAGTGGATCAAAGTTCAATGCAAAGATAGTCACAGAAATAGAGAGCATCAAGGTTGTCAGAAACGATATCTATGATAATGTGATTGATGGTGTCAAAACTAAGTATTCAGTGAATGCCAGAACCTCAAAAACATATGAAGACTTCATAGATGGATCTGTTGTATTCAACTCTCAATATTACACACCCAAAGCTCTGGCTTATTATAATAAGGTGATTGGTAAAACAGGCAGCAGCTCATCAAGCTCAAGTACAACCTCCTCTTATTCTGAAAAAATAAATAACTACAATGAAACAGGAACCAATTATAACTCTTCATTGAGCAGCATATCAGAATCAAATGGTGTAAATGCTTTAGGTGATCCATATGTCTATGATGGTTCTACCAATTATGATTCATATGATATGTATATAGGAATGGGGCTTGGTTTTACATTAGTGAACAATGCCAAAAAGACTGCTTTATCAAGTTATTACAAAAGAAGTCTGACAACGATGGCAGCCACTAATTTCAATGGATTATCTGATATAAGCATAAATGCAGAGTTCTATGATAGAGAGAATCTATCTGTTTATGCTGATGTTGCTTACATAAACAGATCTTTCTATCAAGGACTATATTCCTACAGCTTGGATATCTTTGGACTTGAACTTGGACTCAATGTACCAATCTCTTCAGATTATCAATATTCAGCTTCTTTTATTCCTTATGCAGGAATGAACTTCTATGCATCAACCTATGAGACGCTCGTTGGAGCAAAACTTACAGCTCACAGAGCTGATGGAGGATTCATCGCATTGGGAGCAGAGATGCCATTGGATGAAACTCTTGCCAACTTACCTATTATCTATTTAGAGTTTGGTTGGTAGAATATCTTATATTTAAAATAAAAGCCTTTATGGGAATTGCTCCTGTTTGGGCTTTTTTTATATGAAAAATTATTACTCTCACTTTTCTGTTGTTTTTGATGAGAGAGGTGGTGGCAGCACATATCCATTCTTCAGCTTTCCTGTATTGCTTCTGATGTGACAAACTACCAAAGAGGTGAGTCTTGGACGGGCAACATCATCAGTATTGATGATAAAGAATTCAAGTCAGGACTTAAATGTGGATTGATAGTAGAATATTGTTTGAAAGGTATCACAGGCAAGTTTGGTTTGGGATTTGGGATTTAGGGAAAAAGATAATTTTAAATTTTATGAGAATATTAGATGCATGATATTTGCTAATTAGATTAAAATATTATATAATTTACTTATTGAAAGTAAATAAATAATTTGCTTAATTATTTTAGCACAGGAATGTATCATTTTATCGATAAAAATAATAAATGATGACTTGTAATGATTTAATTGTAAATTCTTTTCAGATATATAAATAAATGTAATATATTGGTGATAGTTTTTTGTTTGCATTCTATTAAAATCATGCTATAATGCTTAAATAAGTTTGAATATTAAATTTTTATAGTAGTCGCTTTTTAACTGAATTTTTAAATAAAATGAAGAAATATTGATGATTTGAATAAAAATGAAGTATATATAAGGAGAAACGTTATGGAGATTAACGAGCTAAAGCGCAAAGCTTTACAAATTCGCGAAATGACAATCCGAGAAATTGGCCATTTTGGCTCAGGTCATATTGGTGGTAGCATGTCAATCGTTGAAATGTTAACATATCTTTATTATCAAGAAATGAGAATTGATCCTAAAGATCCAAAGAAAGAAGGTCGCGATAGATTTGTTTGTTCAAAAGGACATGCAGGTCCAGCTGTTTATGCAACATTAGCATCAAAAGGATATTTCCCTGTTGAATGGTTAAAAACATTGAATGCAGGTGGCACAAAACTTCCTTCACACTGTGATATGACAAAAACACCTGGTGTTGATTTCACTGGTGGATCACTTGGTCAGGGCTTTTCTGCAGCAATTGGTATTGCTTTAGGTCAAAAAGTTAAAAAAGAAGATTCAAGAACATTTGTAGTAATTGGTGATGGTGAATCACAGGAAGGTCAAATCTGGGAAGGTGCAGAAACAGCAGCTCAATGGAAACTTGGTAACTTAATTGCTTTTACTGATTTAAATAAACTACAACTTGATGGCCCTACAGCTGACATTGTAAGCATGGAAAATATTGATACAAGATGGTTAGGTTTTGGTTGGCATGTACAACGTATTAACGGACATGACATTGCAGCTATTGCTAGAGCAGTAGAACAAGCTAAAAAAGTAACTGACCGTCCTTCAATGATTGTAATGGATACTCAAAAAGCACATGGCTTCATTCCTGGTGAGAACACAACTAAGAATCACAGCATGGCATTTGATGAAACAGTTGCAGAAGAAGCAATCAAAGAACTTCTTGAAAGAGAAGGAGAATAATGATGAAAGATACAACTAAATTAGCAAATATGAGAGATGCCGTAATGTTGGCAATTAATGAACTTGGTGATCAAGATGAAAGAGTTGTGATGTTAGATGCAGATCTAGCATCATGCCTTGGATCAACTAGTTTCCAAGAGAAACATCCTGATCGTTTCTTCAACTGTGGTATTGCAGAAGCAAACATGATTGGCGTTGCAGCAGGTCTTTCTTCAATGGGTTTGAAACCTTTTACACACACATTTGGTATTTTCGCAAGTAGAAGAGTATTTGATCAACTTTTCTTATCTGTAGGATATGCTCATCAGGTAGTACACATGATTGGTACTGATCCTGGTGTAACAGCTCAATACAATGGTGGTACTCACATGCCATTTGAAGATATTGCATTGTTGAGACAGGTTCCTGGTGTAACAATCATCGAACCAAGTGATGCTCAGAGCATGTATGAATTGGTAAAACAAGCTTATGCTTTAGATAAATCATCATACACACGTGCTCCTCGTAAGGGCATTGCTCACAGATATCCAGCTGGTACAAAAATTGAACTAGGTAAGGGTATTGAACTTGCAACAGGTTCTGATGTAGCAATTATTGCAACAGGTGCTGTAATGGTTGGTGAAGGTGAGAAAGCTGTAGAGATCTTAAAAGAGAAAGGCATCAATGCAACTCTAGTAGATCTACACACAATCAGACCTTTAGATACTGAATTACTTGAAAAGGTAGCAAAACGTTGTGGTAGCGTACTTGTTTGTGAAAACGGTCGTTACGCTGGTGGTGTTGGTGAGATGATCGCTACACACTTAATCCAGACTGTTCCTGTAAAAATGGACTTCTTAAACGTTGGTGAAAGATTCGGTGAAGTTGGTAATCTTGCATACTTACAAAAAGCTTTCGGTTTCACAGCTGAAAACATTGTAGCTAAAGCAGAAAAACTAGCTAAATAGTTCAATCTATTAAAAACATATGGCCTTCTGAGACTAAAAATCTTGGAAGGTTTTTTTTATTCAAATTCTAAATTGATATCATCAAATGATATAATTTAATTGTTTGAAAATACCTACAATATTAAATATTAACGATTTTACTTTATAAAATAGGTATATTATGGCAATATAGATATAATAATACAAAAAAATAGAAGGCAATCAAATGACAATGCTAACATATGGACACAGGGGTTTTTCTGGATGCTATCCTGAAAATACAATGATCAGTTTTAGAAAAGCTATAGAGGAAGCTTGTGCAGATGGAATTGAACTTGATATTCATCTAACCAAAGATGATGAACTTGTTGTAATCCATGATGAAAAAGTTGACAGAACAACTGATGGAACAGGTTTTGTTAAGGATAAGACTTTAGCAGAACTCAAGATGTTAGATGCATCATATAAATTCCCACAATATAAGGGACCTGATGCTAAGATTCCAACATTTGAAGAATACTGCCAATACATAAGCACAACAGATGCTGTAACAAATATTGAGATTAAAACAAACCTTGTTTATTACAGAGATATTGAAGAGAAAGCTCTCAAGATGGTAAGAAAATACAACCTTCAAGATAAAGTCATATTCTCTTCATTCAACCACTCTTCAATACATTTCATGAAAGATTTAGATAGAACTGTTGCTTGTGGTTTGCTCTACCCTGATTGGGGAATGGTGAATGCAGGATATTATGCTCACAAGCTTGGAGTTGAGTTCTATCATCCAGACATCAAGACTTTGACAAAAGAAGCTGTTGATGAATGCATCATGAATGGAATCAGTTTGAATGTTTGGACTGTAAATGATATGGAGAGTCTTAAAAAATGTGTCGAGTGGGGTATTACAGGTGTTATCACCAATTATCCCGATATGGTAAAAGACTATTTGAGTGCAAAAGGATTGAACTAGATGATTGGAAAACCCAAATATAAATTGGAAACTATCCCAGTATGGGACGGAGTACAAAGTGGAAGTGAGTGCTTCCTTTGTGACTTGATGAAAGAAGCAGAACAACATGGAGTGGATTTCTATTTGGGATCTTCTGTGATGAACCCAGAAACACGTGTTAGAGTCAATGAATATGGTTTCTGTAACAGTCATTTTCAGATGTTGAGTGATGCCAAAAAAGCACAGGATTTAGGATTGATCTGTGATACATATCTTGAGGAAAGCAGAAAGAAATTTAAGAAAGCTTTTGATGGTGTGTTGAATGTCAAACCTGGTAAGAAAACAGAGAAAGCAATTGCAGAACTGTCTGCTCAGTTTACCAATCGAGAGTCAGGTTGTTTGATCTGCACTCAGATGAAATCACGACTTGATAGATATGTTTATACCATAATTCAACTTTGGAATACTGATCCCAAATTTAAAGAGGCAGTTGATGAATCAAAAGGTTTCTGTCTGCATCATTACAATGAATTGATTACAACAGTTCCATCTGTTTTGAATGCTAAAGATGCAAATGCTTTTGTTAAGTCTATTACAGAGCTTGAATTGAGAAATCTTGATAGGATTGCAGCAGATAATCTTTGGTTGACTCAGAAATACAAGAGTGAGAACAGTAACAAGCCATGGAATGGCTGTGAGGATGCACATCACAGAGCTGTTGATAAGATGGTTGGTAAGCACAGAGTTTTGGACCCAATTGCTAAAATAAAATTATAAAATAAGGGAGTGAGGACATAATGAAGTATGAATATAAGAAACAAGAAAAAGATATATATGGACAGAAAGCAGTGCCCTCACTTCTAACAGTTGGTAAGCAGAAGTACATATGCATAAAAGGAAAAGGAAATCCCAATACAGAAGATTTTTCAAATCGTATTGCCGTCCTTTATGGATTGTCCTATGCAATAAGAATGATGCCTAAAAAAGGATACACACCGGAAGGGTATTTTGAGTATGTGGTATATCCTTTGGAAGGTACATGGGACCTCAGTGAGAGAGGACGAAAGAGTGATGTTCTGCTCAAAGAAGAGCTTTTGTATACCATCATGATACGACAGCCAGATTTTGTGGATGATGATGTGTTTCAAAGAGCCTTTGAAATTGCTAAAAAGAAGAACAATCCTCTTTTAGGAGAGGCCTATCTGACGGAGATTGAAGATGGTCTATCTGTTCAGATGCTTCATAAAGGTCCTTTCGATGATGAGATTCAGACTTTCTCTTTGATGAAAGAATTCATCAAAGACAACGATTTGAAGATAAAGAGTCTTGTACACAGGGAGATCTATTTATCTGATACAAGAAGAGTCGCTCCTGAAAAATATAAAACTATTCTAAGATACCGAGTTGAAAGATTGTAATGAATAAATAGCTTTTCTCTATCAGGTCAATAAATGTTTTTCTTAACATAGTGGTAAATGTATGTAACAATATAATAACAATCAACTGAGGATTATAAAAACAAGGCTTATGAAAAAGAAATTTATCACTCTCTTATTTTGCTTATTAATTGCTGCTTCTGTTTTCTCTTCTGGGAAAAAAGAAACAGTGATAGGCTGCGCTGCGTATAAATATGAAGATCCTTTCATATCTGGAATGCGAGCAGTGATATCTGAACAAGCAGGTGATAAAGCCAAAATCATATTTGGCGATGGTCTAGGACTTCAGCTGACTCAAAATGATCAACTTGATGAATTTTTCAATGATGATGTTGATTCAATTATTGTAAACATTGTTGACCGAAGTGCTGTCGGTGCCGTCATAAAAAAAGCTGAGAAGAAAGACATCCCACTGGTCTTTATAAATAGAGAGCCATATCCCTCTGATATGTATTATTGGGTTGGAAATGTTTATTATGTTGGCTCCATTGCAAGTGATTCTGGTTACATGCAGGGACAGATGGTTGCAGATTACTGGAGATCTCATCCTGAAGCAGATATCAACAATGATGGAATACTTCAGTATGTGATATTGAAAGGAGAGTCTGGTAATCAGGACTCAATACAGAGGTCTGAATACTGCATAAAAGCTCTCTCTGATGAAGGAATCATCTCTCAGAAATTGGATTCGGGATTTGCTCAATGGAGCAGAGTTAAGGCTCAGGATCTCATGACCAACATGCTATCTGAGTATGGTG
>JBFHKM010000046.1:0-19055 GCA_041595335.1 Sphaerochaetaceae bacterium | reverse complement strand
TTTTTCAAGACATGTGCTCCTGTAATCATCAATGAAGTTTTCTGGTCACTGGGAATGGTGTGCTATAAAATAGCTTATTCAAAAATTGGAACAAATGCATTGGCAGCTGTTCAGGTCATAGAATCTATAAACAATATATTCTTTGTTGTGATGCAGGGATTTGCAAATGCTACTGCAATATTAATTGGGAACAAAATAGGTGAGGGAGATGAAAAAGAAGCAAGGCTCTATTCAAAACTTTCATCCTATCTAGCAATAATTGTGGGTGTGATTGTAGGAATTCTCATTGCATTCTTCTCACCTAAATTCTTGACGCTGTTCAATCTTTCAGAAAGTGTAATACTCATCTCAATTCAGTGCATGTTTGTAATAGCATTCTTGTGTCCAATCAAATCTTTCAACAACAACAGTATTGTTGGTATCTTGAGATCTGGTGGTGATACAAAGTATTCAATGTACCTTGAGATGGGAAGTGTTTGGCTTGTCGGAGTTCCTCTTGCATTCATAGGTGCAATGTATCTAAATCTAGGATTGCCTCAGCTGTACTTCTTAGTTGGATGTGAAGAGATCACAAAATTCTTATTTGGTGTTCATCGTGTTAAGAGTGGTAAGTGGTACAATAACTTAACAATTTAATTAAAGTTGGATTTAGAGGCATTGATTTGATGCCTCTGTAATATTGTGTTAAACGTTTACTTTTGTGTTGCGATATCTGAAAAACTGAGTTAATATAACATTCATGATTACAATACATGATGTAGCCAAGATGGCTGGAACATCAACAGCAACCGTATCTCATGTTATAAATGGGACACGTTTTGTCAGTGATGAACTACAGAAAAAAGTAAAAGAAGCAATGAAAGAGCTTAATTACAAGCCCAATATGATGGCACGTGGTTTGAAAGGTGGATCAATGAAAACTATTGGGGTCATTGTCCCTGATTGTACCAACACCTTCTTCTCTGAGATTTCAAGAGCAATAGACAGATGTTGCTTTGCTAAAGGTTACAATATCATTCTCTGCAATACGGATAATGATATAAAACAGCAATCATCATATTGTGATATGTTGATATCAAAGATGGTTGATGGTGTCATAATGATCTCATCTGATAACAGTGATGATGATATAAACAAATTGACAGAGGCATCAATTCCTGTAGTTATTGCTGATAGAACAGTGAATCATAAAGGTGTTGATAACATCATAGTAAACAATGAGAAGGGCGGATATGATGCAACAAAATATCTTATATCACTTGGATATACCAAGATTGCCTGCATAGGTGGACCCACATTCATTTCTTCAAGCAACCAGAGAATAGAGGGCTACAGAAAAGCATTGAAGGAATCTGGAATAGAAATTAATGAAGATTATATAAGCCATGGTGATTTTCACTTTGCTGGTGGTAACAAATCAGTATCTGATTATATGAATTTAAAAGATCGTCCGGAAGCCGTTTTTGCAACAAACGATATGATGGCTCTTGGTTTCATTGATGGCCTCAAAAGCTTGAAGATGGAAGTTCCAAAAGATGTTTCGGTTATTGGTTTTGATGATGTTCAATTGGCAAGAATAACAACTCCTAAATTGACAACAATAGCTCAACCTTTGAATGAACTTGCTCAGAAAGCTACAGATTTGATACTCAATAAAGTTGAAAAGACAGACCTCAATATATCTCAAATTGTTCTTGATCCAATCCTTGTGGAGAGAGACTCCTGCAGAAAAAAGTAAACACTTAACGAATTTTTAGTTATAATTATTGTTAATTCTTTCAGAGATGCGCTTGGAGAATTTTATAATAAAAAACTTGACATATACAAAAATGGAGGTTACTGTTACTTATGTTAAACGTTTACGTAAACGTTTACTTATATGTATTGGGGGTAATACAATGAAGGTTAATGGAATATTAAACAGTGATGTTTCAAGAGTTTTATCATATATGAGACATACTGATCTTATCTGCATAGGTGATTGTGGACTACCTTGTCCTGAATCTGTTGAACTGATTGATCTTTCAGTTTCAAAGAATCTTCCTTCGTTTTTGCAGGTTCTAGATGCTGTTTTGAGTGATTATAAAGCTGAAAAGATTTTTCTTGCGAAAGAAATTGAAGAAAATAATCCACAGATTTTAAAAGAAATAGATAAAAGACTTGGAGATGTTCCTTGTACTTTTATGCCACATGATGAATTAAAGGAAAATCTCAGTAAATGTAAGGCTGTTATCAGAACAGGTGAGATGACTCCATATGCTAATATAATTCTTCAATCGGCGTGTATATTTTAAAAGGATTGAGGTAACGTAAATGACGATAGAAATGAGTGACATCTCAAAATCATTTGGAACAAATCAAGTTTTGTACGGAGCCAACTTTGAACTCAAAGATGGTGAGATACATGCATTGATGGGTGAGAATGGTGCTGGTAAATCTACATTGATGAAAATCTTAACAGGGGTTCATCCTAAAAATTCAGGTAAGATTTTAATCAACGGAAAAGAGGTCTCCTACAAACATCCTACAGAAGCAGAAAAAAATGGAATAGTTTTTGTTTATCAAGAACTGAACAGTGTTCTTGATATGAGTGTTGAAGAGAATCTTTTTCTAGGAAGAGAGATTACAAAGAAATTTGGTGTTGTTGATAAAAAGGCAATGTTTGATAAGACCAAAGAAGTTTTGAATCGTTTGGGATTGGATATAAATCCTAATGAAAATCTTGGTAATCTATCAGTTGGCCAGCAGCAACTTGTTGAGATAGCAAAAGCTCTTTTGGTAAATACTGAAGTTATAATTTTGGACGAACCAACATCTGCCTTGACAGATAAAGAAGTTGATAAACTCTTTTCAATTGTTCGAATGTTGAAATCACAAGGTGTATCATTTATCTATATCTCTCATAGAATGGAAGAGATCTTCAAACTTTGTGATAGGGTCACAGTTCTTCGTGATGGTCGTTATATCGGTACAGAAAAAATCTGTGATACCAACAATGATGAGTTGATAAAAATGATGATTGGTCGTGATTTAGGTAACATGTTCCAAAAGGAAATTGTTCCAATTGGAAAGACCATGCTTGAAGTAAAGAATCTAAGTAAACATGGATTGTTTGAAGATGTTTCATTCTCTGTCCATGCAGGTGAAGTTCTTGGTGTTGCAGGTCTTATGGGAGCTGGTCGTACTGAGATAATGAAGACTGTATTTGGTAGTTTTAAAGCTGATAGTGGAGAGATAATACTTGAAGGAAAGCAGATCAATACAAAGCATTATGGACCAGGCGAAGCTAAAAATGCAGGAATTGGATATATAACAGAAGATAGAAAAGAAGAAGGATTGATGCTTGAAAAGTCAATCAGCAATAACATTGGTATAACAAACTACGATTTGATAACATCAAATGGCTTTGTGATTGATAAAACTAAAGAAACAGATTTATCTGAAAAAGCTATAAAAGAGTTATCAATCAGATGCACTGGAATAAATCATCTTGCACAGAATTTATCAGGTGGAAATCAACAGAAAGTTGTATTTGCAAAATGGTTATATACAGACCCTAAAGTTTTGATTTTGGACGAACCAACACGTGGTGTTGATGTTGGTGCAAAACAAGAAATATATTCATTAATTACAAAGCTAGTAAAGCAAGGGGCAGCTATAATAATGGTTTCATCAGACCTACCAGAAGTATTGGGAATGAGTGACAGAATAATGGTGATTCATGAAGGTACAGTAGGCGGGATTATAAACAAAGATGTTGCAACCCAGGAAAATATTATGACATTGGCTACCGGAGGAACAATCAATGAATAAGTTAACAAATAAATCAAATATGCTTCAAGAATACGGATCACAAATTGCTCTGGTATTGTTGTTATTATTACTGAGTATCATAAGTCCAGAATTTAGGACTGTGAACAATCTATTATCGCTTTTAAGACAATCATCAGTAAATGGATTGATAGCATTTGGAATGACAGTTGTAATTCTAACTGGAGGAATTGATCTTTCTGTTGGATCTACTTTGGCTCTGACAGCATTGTTAGGTGCTGGTATGTTGAAGGGCGGAGTTCCTGCTCCTATTGCTATATTACTTGTTTTGATAATTGGTATTGCACTTGGAGTTCTCAATGGTGTTATGGTTGTGAACGGAAAAATTCAACCCTTCATTGCTACATTGGTCTCAATGACAGCTTTCAGAGGAATAGCAATGATCTTCAGTGATGGTCGTCCAATATCTCGTTTGGGTGATAGTTCCTTATTGGCCTTTTTAGGACAGGGAAAATTCTTAGGAATTCCAGTTCCTGTTTGGATCATGATCATTCTATTCTTTATATTCAGATTCTTTCTGCAGAATACAGTAATAGGACGAGATACATATGCAACAGGAAGTAATGATAAAGCAGCAGCTTTAGCTGGTATCAGCATTGCAAAGGTAAAATACCTTGTGTATGCAGTATCAGGATTCACTGCAGCTTTTGCTGGTTTGATTTTGGTCTCTCGTTTGGGATCTGCTCAACCAACACTTGGTTCTGGTTATGAATTGGATGCAATCGCAGCTGTAGCTGTCGGTGGCACAAGTATGAATGGCGGAAGAGGTAAAATACTCGGTACTCTCACTGGTGTTATTATAATTGCCGCATTGAACAATGGTATGAATATTATTGGAATCTCTTCTTATTACCAACAGGTTGTAAAAGCTATCGTAATACTTCTTGCAGTATTATCTGATAGACATAGATAAGTAAAAATTTAAACTTAAGGAGTTTTAAATATGAAAAAATTAACAGTGATGTTATTAGTTGCATTGTGTTCCATCTCAATGGCATTTGCAGGTGGTACAAAAGAAGAAACAAAAAGTGACAGTTCAAAATTAATTGGACTATCAATTTCAACACTCAACAATCCGTTCTTTGTAACAGTTGTTGATGGAGCAAAAGCTGACGCCGAATCAGAGGGGTATGATTTGACTGTAGTTGATGCTGGAGATGATGTTGTAAAACAGATCAATGATATTGATGACTTGGTATCTAAAGGTGCTAAAGTTATAATCATCAATCCTGTTGATTCTGATGCTGTAGCTCCTGCTGTTAAATCAGCTAAGGCTGCTGGTGTAAAAATCATTTCTGTAGACCGTGCTGTAAATGGTGAATCCGTAAGTTGTTCCATCGCATCAGATAATGTAATGGGTGCAAAACTTGCTGCTGATTATATGGTAAGTATGATTGGTGAGGGTGCAGAAGTTGCAGAACTTCAAGGTGTTTTAGGAGCTTCCGCTACAATTGATAGAGGAGAAGGTTTCCACCAGGTAGCAGATACCAAATTGAATATTGTTGCAAGTCAAACAGCAAACTTCAACAGAGCAGAAGGTCTATCTGTAATGGAAAATATCTATCAAGCACATCCTGGTATCAAAGGTGTATTTGCCCACAATGATGAAATGGCATTGGGTGCTGTACAAGCTTTAGCAGGTGTAGCTGATGATGTAGTTATCATTGGATTTGATGCTACAGATGATGCAAGAGATGCAGTAGCAAATGGTAAATTAGCTGCAACAGTAGCTCAACAACCACAGTTGATGGGTGAAAGAGCAGTTCAAACAGCTGTTAAGCTATTAAACGGTGAGACTGTTCCTCAGAGTCTTCCTGTTGACGTAACTCTTGTTACAGAATAAATTTTAAAAAATTAATGGTAAAAACCTGATATGGGTTTTTACCATTATAATCATTTAAGGAGCATTTGATTAATGAAGATATTAAATTTTGGATCACTTAACATTGATTACGTTTATCAAGTTGAACACTTTGTTCAAGCTGGAGAGACAATAAGTTCAACAAGACGAGAGACCTTCCCAGGGGGGAAAGGTTTGAATCAATCTGTTGCATTATCCAGAAGTGGCAGTGAGGTTTATCATGCAGGTGGTATCGGAAAATACGATGGACAATTTCTTAAAGAGCTATTGAGAGATAGCAATGTAAATACAGATTTTGTTCAAGAGATGGACTGTCCTACCGGTCATGCAATAATCCAAGTCAATTCAAAAGGTAATAACTGCATTCTTTTGTTTGGCGGTGCAAACGTTCAACTGGACAAATTATATATCGATGAGGTGTTCAAAAATTTTGATGAAGGTGATTATTTGGTTTTACAAAACGAAGTAAACAACCTTGATTACATTGTGAAAAGTGCTCATAAAAAAAAGATGGTTATTTTCTTAAATCCATCCCCTTTTAATTCTGTGATTACAGATTTGAATTTGGATATGGTGGATTGCTTCTTACTCAATGAAATTGAAGCTCAGTCTATGTGTGGTATTGAAACTGATGATATTGATGAATTGATAGAAGAGATGAAGAGAAAATTCCCAAAAGCTAAATTTGTACTTACTCTTGGAAAAGATGGCGTCTGCTATTTTGATGATGAGAATATGTGCAGACATGGTATATACGATGTTGAGGTTGTTGATACAACTGCAGCTGGAGATACTTTCAGTGGATACTTCATAAGCAGTATTTCAAAGAATCTTTGTGTGGAAGAGTCTTTAAAAATTGCTTCAATAGCTTCCTCTATGGCAGTATCAAAGAGTGGTGCAGCTGTATCAATTCCATTATTGGAAGAAGTTGAAAACAGCAATTTAAGGCTAATTAAATAATAGAAATACCTGAAATAGTATAGATAATGTTCATAAAAATGGTTTGAGTAGGACTCTGAAGAAGTCAAACTTGAACCTTTTTTTACATTATACTTAATATATATATAGTAAAAAAAGTTATTTAATTAAATATAATATCATTAATTTATGCATAAATAATTTTACTTAAATTATTTTGCGTTTTTTATTTTTACAATTTCCATACTCTGTTATACTCTAAACGTGAAAATGTAAATCGTTATATTGTAAGAATAAAAGCAGTTTATACTGAAATATTTTGTATGCATATTGTATCAATGTAATGAATCTATTTACTTATTAAGGAGAATTATGAATCTCAAAAGAGAAGTTACTTTTACTGGTGTTTTTTCATTAGCTGTCGGAGCTATGATCAGCTCTGGACTATTTATATTGCCATCTCTTGCCTACGCAAGAAGTGGACCATCTGCTATAATCAGTTATTTGATAGCTGGTGTTATGGCTATGATTGGGTCTTTTGCTATAATTGAGCTTGCAACTGCAATGCCAAAGGCTGGAGGGGACTATTATTTCATAAATAGATCTCTTGGACCACTGCTAGGTACATTTTCAGGTATATTGGGATGGCTGGCACTGTCACTGAAGAGCTCACTTGCTATCTACGGTCTTGCAGAAGTTATATATATGTTGACTGGATTCAATCTTGTTGCAATTTCTTTTGCATGTGTGCTGTTTTTTGTTCTTTTGAATCTGCATGGCGTAAAAGAAGCTGCAACTCTTCAGAATGTTCTTGTTGTTGGATTGCTCACTCTTTTAATTATATTTGTTGTTGCATGTATTCCTGGAGCAAAGAGAGTTAATTATACTCCATTCTTTTTGGATGGAATCAGTGGCACATTTATGACAGCTGGATTCGTATTTATCTCATTTGGTGGTCTTTTAAAAGTTGCCAATCTAGCTGAGGAGATACAGAATCCAAAAAGAAATATTCCACTTGGAATGATCAGTTCCATTGTTGTGGTTACAATTCTTTATGTCCTTGTTTTGATAGGACTTACAGGAACATTGAGTCCTGAACAGTTTGTTAATTCTGTGACTCCTGTTGCTGATGCAGCTGGTATGAAACTTGGTAATGTTGGATATATATTGATGACTGTAGCATCATCATTTGCGTTTGTAACAACAGCAAATGCTGGAATACTTGCTTCATCAAGATATCCTTTCTCTCTATCAAGAGATGGACTTCTCCCAAATGTATTTGCAAAAGTCAATAAAAGAGGAATGCCTTTTGTTGCAATCATAATTACAGGGTGTATAATCTTCATCTCGCTTCTATTCCAACTGGATTCCCTTGTTAAAGTTGCATCTTCTGTAATATTGATATCTTACATTTTAACAAATCTATCAGTACTCGTTCTTAGAGAGAGTAAGATGAAGAGCTACAAGCCTACATTCAAAGCTCCTCTTTATCCTTTCTTGCAGATACTATGTATAGTTATATTTGTAATTTTGATCATGAACATGGGAACAAAAGTTCTTCAGATGACATTTGCAATTATAATTGCATGTGTATTCCTCTTTATCTTCTATGGTAATAAAAATTCAAACGGAGAATCAGCACTGCTGCACCTATTGAAGAGAATTGCAGATGAAAGATTGACTGATGATCTTCTGGAAAGTGAGATGGAGGAAATCGTGAATCAGAGAGATGGTCTTTATGATGAGTTTGGTGAGATATTGAAAAATGCCAAAACATTCGAAATGAGTGGAAAATGTGACTTTGAAGAGATGCTGGATGCAGTTCTATCGGTTAAAGAAAATCGTTTCACTTTAGATAAGGATTATGCAATAGAGGAGTTCTTACGAAGGGAAGAGGCAGCAAGCACTGTATTGAGTGATTTCGTTGCAATTCCTCATGTAATCAGCGATAAAGTTGATGGCCTGAAATTGATTGTTGTAAGAAACAAAGATGGTGTTGAATTCTCTCGTCAGGACAAGAGTGTTAAAGCAATATTCTGTCTTATTGGTCGATTTGATGAAAGAGACAAGCATCTTATGGCTCTCTCTATGATTGCAAGAAAAGCTAGAGATCCTCAATTCTATGATGAATGGATGGAAGAACCTCTAAAAGACATTTTAAATAATTGGTAAAACAAATGCTCCTATCGGAAAACTTCCGGTAGGAGCAAACATCAAATATTTAAAAAAAAGGATAACTCCTAATCTTTATTCATGTAGTTATTGGTTTCTACAAAATGGTCAGTAAATATTCCATCAGGCTTTATTTTTTTCATCACATCTAAATCTTTTGGATCATTTACTGTGTAAAGGTAAACTTTTAAATCATTGTCATGGCATCTCTTTATGAATTCGCCTGATACAGTATTTGCCCACAAATTCAATGAGAAAGCATTCATCTTCTTTGCTTCCTCTATCAAATCATCAGTGTAATAACCACCTTCAAGACATTTTGTGACCTCATCTATTATTATCTTTCTGATATGAGTGTCCTCTATCTCTCTGTTGTAGTATTCAATGCACTCATCAAGATTTGAAGTCTTTGGAATCATGTAATCCTCTTCTCCATATGCAAAGATATGAGAGAACAGTTTCTTACCATCAGGTATCAATTTAAGTAATTCCTTTCTTCTGATGGATCCATCTAGTAGAGCCACATCGATTTCAGGTATTACCTTTCTGAACTCTCTGAGTTCATCCCAATTGAAAGAGCTCACAAGAATATTTTCTTTATCAATCTTACCTTTATCTAGATAATTATTTTTAAATAGAACAGCTGAAGGGCGACCTGTTCCTTCTCCCTTCAATTCAAGATTTAAAGTTGGTCTGCTGTCCTTAGGATAGGAGGCAATTAAATCAAAAACTTCATAGAGTTCAGGTATCTTATCTTTACCATCTTCTATTTTTCCTGCCCAAAGCTGCTTTACCTCAGATAGGGTTTTATCTCTGATGAGTCCCTTTCCGTTTGATACCATGGTTAGATCTAGGTTATGAACAACAACCAGGGCATCATCTGCTGTAAGCTGAACATCCATTTCAAAAGCTTTAGCTCCGTCTTCCACAACTTTCTTATAAGCTCTGATTGTGTTCTGATTGTATTTAGGATAATGACATCCTCTATGTCCAATAATCAACATATTATTTTCTCCTTATTTTATGCTACTCCGTAAAGTAGATTTGGAAGGAACAATGTTATTTGTGGAATGTATGTAATCAACAGAAGTGAGATTACTAGAGTTCCAATAAATGGCATTACTTCTTTTGTGAAATCTTCTAAATCACAGTTTGTAATTGTACAGCAGGTGAACATCATTGAACCGAAAGGAGGAGTCAATCCACCAATCATGATATTTACAATGCAGATCAACCCAAAATGAATTACATCAACACCAAGTTGAGTTGCAACTGGTACCAGTAATGGAGCCAAGATAATCAATGCAGCTCCGCCTTCTAAGAACATACCAATGATCAAAAGAAGAACATTGAAAATCATCAACATCAAATATTTGTTCTGAGTGAAATTCAAAAGACCTTCTGTAACAGCCTGTGGAATTCTTTCCCAGTTGAGGTAATATCCAAATACATTGGCAGCTACAATGATCAATACAACTGAACTTGTTCCGTAAATTGTCTCTTTCATAATTGGAATGAAGTGTTTTAATTTTAATTCTTTATAGATAAATTTACCGATGAGTATGCAATAAAGAACAGCTACGGCACCAGCTTCAGATGGTGTGAATAGACCAATTCTGATTCCAAGAATGATACCAAAAGGAAATAGAAGTGCCCATAGAGAATCAGCAGCCTGTACAGCAACTTCTTTTCCAGAAGCCTTGACCTCTCTAGTTGGTTTGTATCCTCTTTTCTTTGAGATGATATTAACAGCAAACATCAGAAGAACAGCCATCAAAAGACCTGGCATGTAACCTGCAGCGAACATACGACCAACAGAACAACTTGCAATCAAAGCGTAGATTATTAAGTTGATTCCAGGTGGAATAACAGGTGTGACTGCTGATGATGCAGCAGTAATTGCTGTTGCAAATGGTTTATCAAAACCTCTTCGTTCCATCTCAGGTACAAGCATCTTTGATTCCATTGCTGCATCAGCGTTAGCTGAACCAGAAACACCACCCATCAACATACTCAACAGTACGTTAGATTGAGCAAGTCCACCAGGCATGTGACCTGTAAGAACATCAGCAAATGCCATCAATTTCTTTGAAATTCCGCAGTAGTTCATGATTGAACCTGCCATAACAAAGAAAGGTATTGCTAGAAGAGGAAATGATTGGGTGCTTGTTACAAATCTCTGAAGTAAAAGAGCTGTAGGGGAAGTTGCATCCATAAATCCAAAATAGAAAACTGTTGCGCCAAAAAGCGAGAAAGCTATTGGCAAACTTGAGAAATACAGTACAAAAACAATAATAATAGGTATGAATGATGACATTAGAATTTTCCTCCTTCAATTTCTTCAATATGACGAATATCATAGATGAAAAAATAGATAGAATAGATTGTTATTAAGATAAAGCTGATCAAAATAGAACCACTTATCCATGCTGAAGATAATTCAAGTACAGGAGTTACCTTTTTGTAGGATATGCTTAGATAGGTGAATGTCATTTGAGTTATGTATCCATTGATCACAATCAGCAGAAAATCAACAATAATTTTAGTTATGAACTTTCCTCTTGGAGGAAGTCTTTTAACAACCATATCAACGCCAACGTGCATATGCTTTTTATATGCAGCAGCAGAACCAATGAAAACGGCCCATACAAATAAACCTGTAGAGACCTCTTCTGTCCAGTAAATACCAGTATTTAACAGATATCTAGTAAAAACGTTGACAAGAACTATTGTTGTAGTTGCAATGATGCATATACCAGCAACAATCTCATCAAGGTTTTTTAGAATACTCTTGATACTATATTTCATGTAAGTTACCCCAATTTTTTAAAATTTAATATTAGATGTAGAATGTCCTTGAAATATTAGTAATTCCAAGAAGATAAAAGAAAAAGCTGGTTTCAAATTTTTAGTTAGAAACCAACTTTTATTTATATAGCTATTAATTAATTAGCTTTTTTGATTTCTGCTTTGAGTAATGAAATTGCATCATCATCAACACCAGTTAAAGTCTGATAAACAGGTTCACAAGCAGCTGCGAATGCATCATGGTCAACTTCATTGAATTTGATTCCTTGAGCTTCTAGAGCCTTAATTTGTTTGTCATAGTTAGAAGAAATTTCGCTTACCATCTGTTTTGCACCTTTAGTGAATTCTTCTTGTACAATCTGTTGGTATTCTACAGGCATTGAATTGAATACATCACTGTTGATATATACACCACAAACACCTAAGAAATGGTTTGTGAATGCCATGTTTTTAGCAACTTCGCTTGAACCATTTGAACCATAAGCATCAACTGTTCCTTCTAGACCATCAACAACACCCTGCTGTACAGCAGAAATAGTTTCTGAGAATGGAAGTGGAGTTGCAGTTGCACCCATTGCATTGATTGTATCGATGAACAACTGTGAGCCAGGAGTACGAATCTTCATACCTTTTAGGTCTTCAGGAGTTGTGATAACTTTGTTTGTCATCATTGATCTGAATCCAAAGATATAATCTAGAGATAATACTTTGATGTTACTCTTTTCTTCTAATTCTTTTTCCCAACCCTTTACTAAATCAGAATTGATAACAGCTTCGTATTGGTCAAAATTGTTATATAGCATTGGAGCTACTAAAGCTTTGAAGTTAGGTACATAGTCACCAATGTAAGTTGGATCCTCTACAGAGATGAAGTTAGCGCCAAGAGCAACTTGTTCTACACCATCTTTATATACTGCCAATTGACCTTGTGGATATTGTTGAATATCTACAGCACCGTTTGTTCTTTCTTTAATATTATCAACAACCATAGCTAGAGATTTAGTCAGCTGTTCATTTGGAGCAAAAACGTGTGACATCTTGATTGTGATTTTATAATCCTCGATTGATGCTGGAGTTGTTTCTTTTGCACCCTGTGCGAATAAAGTCATAGCGCTCAGTGATAATAGAGCTGCCAATACTAATTTTTTCATAAATTTCTCCTTTTTGAAATTAAGTAAAATTAAACTATAAATTAAATTGAATTACTAAAAATACAATTAAATTTTCCAATATCTTTATAGTACCCCTGTTTTTTATATCGCACAAGAAAAATTTCATTTAATTTTTATATGTTATTGGTTTATTAAACAAATAGTTAAACAAAAACCTTGCTAAAATTGAGCCTTATGCTATAATTACAAATAGAATAGTGAATATAATTACTGAAAAGTAAAATCTTGATTTGAAAGAGTGTAAGTGTGAAAAATAAAAAAGTTACGTTGAGAGATATTGCCGAAGAGACTGGGGTAACAATTGCATCTGTCTCTATGATTCTTGGTGGAAAAAAAATCTCACGTTTTTCAGAAGGTACTCTAGAAAGAGTCAGAGAATGTGCAGACCGGCTTGGATATGTTTCAAAATCAAGTATGAAACCAAATAGAAAATTGATATTGATTGTATGTCCCTCGATGTTCAATCCATACTTCACCACAATTGTTCAAGCAATGGAAATGGAAGCATATGAAAATGGATTTGATACAATCAGTTTCAACACATACTGGGATATGGAAAGAGAGAAGCAGGTTGTCTCTGTAGCCCTTCAAAATAAAGTTGATGCCGTCATATTCACCATGATGCCACAGCAAGATGAGATTGCAATCAAACTCAATAACCTATTGCCATTTGCAGTTATAGGAGACTTGAAATCAGATCTTGGGGTGGATACCATAAATGTAAACAATTTTGCTGCAGGTAAGTTAATTGGACAGCACTATATAGATATGGGCCATAAAGAGTTCGCATACATATCATCACCTTTAAATGATGAGCACAGTGCAAGAACCGAGAGATTGAGAGGTCTTACTGAAGTATGCAGAAACAATCAGATTAGAGCTCCACGACTTTTTGTTAAAGATGTAATAAATCCTCAAGAGGAACTCAACTATACAGAGATTGAGTACAACGTTGGGTATGAGATGACAACAAAATGTATTGAATCCTACAAATCAGTTACAGCCCTTGTTGCAATGAATGATATGATAGCTTACGGAGTTTTAGATGCAGTGAAGGCAAAAGGATATTCTGTTCCTGAAGACTACAGTGTCAGTGGATGTGATAATATCTTTCCTTCAAAGTTAAGAGGCATAGAGCTCACAACAATTGATCATCATATAATTCAAAGAGGTAAGAAGGCCATCAAGATAATTGTTGCAAAAATGAACAATTCTGATACTGCGGATGTTGTAACAAGAGTGGAATACAGCAGTATTCTAATCGATAGAAAAACAGTTGGAAGACCTCGAAATAAATAAATCAATAAATATCTATTATATATTTGCTTTTTATCTGAGTACAATGTAAAATTACCCTATAAAAAAGAAGGTGAGATTGTATGAATATTCAATTTAATAATGTAGGAAAAGTCAAAGAAGCAGGTATAAAAATTGATGGAATCAGTGTTATCAGTGGCAACAACTGTGCTGGTAAGACAACTTTGGCAAGAGCTATTTATACAACCATAAATGCATTCACAGATATGGAAGAGAAGATTGTCAATTTGAAGGTCTCCACTATTGTAAGACTCTGCATCAGATGGTTTGAAAATTCTGTAAAATGCTCTCATCCTATGTATTTTGAAAATATTCAAAGAGAATTTATTAACAGCATGAGCATCACAATTCAAGGTTATCACAGTGGAAATGTGATTGCAGAACCCACTCTAATTAAGATGGTAGATTGGGCAAATCAGCTCTATGAATATCCTTATCAAATCGTATCTGACCCTCAAAATGAAGAATTATTTGAGCAGATGAATCATGCTTTGAATCAGAGTGATGATGATTTTATGAATTCAATAATTAATGAGAATCTGAAAAATAATTGCAATATCAACAGTATTTTAAATAGTGAACCAGCTACCATAGTGATGGAGTTTGGAAAGAAGCTTACAGTCGCAAAAAACAGAGTTGTTGAGAATACAATCAATAAAGAACTGTTTGAAGAGATGGAAGGTGCTATATACCACAATTTCTGCAGTGGCTCAGAGACTTTCAATGATGAGTGCAATGAAAAACTTGCGACTCTTCCTCGTATTTATAACCGTGATACTTTGAGTGGAAACTTTAAAAAGGATCAAGATGCCAAAGATGAAATTCTTAAGATGATTGAAGGCAGCATCAATGGTCATTTTGTCTCTCATAACGGAGTCTTAAAATTTAAAGACCTGAATAAAAAAAATTATGTTGAGGTGGAGAACATGGGATCCTCTCTCTACATCTTTGCAATGATAGCAAGATTATTGGAGAACAACTCTCTAAAGAGAAATGGCACTCTAATTTTGGATGCTCCTGTTGCCAATCTTCATTTGCAGTGGTATGAATATCTCTCACAGATATTTTTCACCATGTATGAGAAGCTAAATATCAACACAATTGTTGTGACAACAAATCCCAAAATGATTAAATCTATAATTGAAGAAAAGCAATCAAATGAGGCTGTTCCAGTTTCTTTGTATTATCTTGAGGAGAGGGACCACACAACCACTGCCAAAAATGTATCTAATAAACTAAATTTGTTGTACTCAGAACTTGAAAGTTAGGTAGGCAAAACAAGAAAATCCTAAAAAAAATAAAAAATTTTTAAGTTTTTTTTTTAAAAAATGATGGAATTTTATTATTTCCCTAAGTAAACGATTACTTGTAATGTTTTTACAAGATATTCAATATATAATTTGTTATATAGAAAAAAAATACTTATTTGTAATATGTATTTTTTTTTATCTTATTCGGTCCATAAATCAAGAAGTTGGTTCAACTTTTTTATAAAAATCAAAAGAAGGTCATCTTCTGAAACTTCATTATTTACACATTTGTAAATAATTATTCCTTTTTTTTTACTGATTTTTCCTTTATACTTGCCCAGTGTATAAATTTTGGATACTAGAAACTAGGTTCAAAGTACAAATTCAAGTGAGGGAAAAGAATATGAAAAGATTATTGATTAGTCTATTAACTTTAACATTAGTATTTAGTACTTCTGTTTTTGCAAATGGTAATAAAGAGACCAAAGAGTCAGATGCTACAAAATCAGATTTCACTGTTGGTGTTGTAACTGATACAGGTGGAGTTGATGATAGATCTTTCAACCAAGGTACTTGGGAAGGTTCTGTTAAATATGCAGAAGAAGTTGGTGGTGATGCAAAATACTTACAATCAACAGCTGATGCTGATTATGTACCAAACCTTTCAACATTTGCAGATGAGGGAAAAACTCTTATAACAGCTCCTGGTTTCTTATTCGATAAAGCTATTGAAGAAGTTGCTGGAAATTACCCAGAGCAGAATTTCTTGATCATCGATACAGTTGTATCAGGTTTTGATAATGTTGTTAGTGCAACATTCTCTGCAAACGAAGGTGGTTACCTAGCTGGTATTGCAGCTGCAATTCAATCAAAGAAAGAAGGCGCAACAAAGATTGGTTTGGTTCTAGGAATGGACTTCCCAACAATGCAATTATTTGAAGCAGGTTATGAAGCAGGTATTCACTCTGTAGACCCAAGCCTAGAATTATTAACTGAAATTCCTAATTCATTCATGGACACTCAAAAAGGTCAAACACTTGCATCAAAATTATATGATGAAGGTGTAAAAGTAATCTTCTCTGTAGCTGGTGCAACTGGTAATGGTTGTATTAAAGAAGCTAAAGACAGAAGAACTAATGGCCAAAACGTTTGGATCATTGGTGTTGATAGAGACCAATATGAAGAAGGTATCTATGATGGAACAAATTCTGTTATCTTAACATCAGATCTAAAAAGAGTTGATGTAGCTGCATATGATGTTGCTAAGATGGCAAATGAAGGTAACTTCCCTGGCGGTCAAGAAATTGTATTTGACTTAGCTAAAGGTGGCGTTGGCCTACCAGCTGAAAATCCTAACCTAACAGATGACATTTTAACTGCAGTTGCAGATGCTACAGCTAAAATCGTTAGCGGTGAAATTGCTGTACCAACAGTACCATCTCGTGTTAAATAATTAGATTTTCGTATAGAAATTGGTTAAGAGGGGGGTGTCAAAAACTCCTCTCTTTTTAATAAAAATTGTGTTTCTGGAGGAACAAATTATGTTATCAAACAAACAAGAACTATTTGAGACTGCAACAAGTTCAAGTTTAACTTATCAACAAAAAATAGCAGGATTGGCTAATGCAGCAATCCGCCTACAGGACCCTAGAGAACTTCTTAATTACTCAGAGAAAGACTGGGAATTTATCCAGAATGGTATGATATGCGATTTGAATGAAGGATACCTTCTTCACACACCTCGTTATATAGTACCTGACTACGAAGTAATGGTAGAAAAAGGTTGTGATTTTCTAGATATCACTCCTCCTAAAGATTTAGACGAACTATTAGACGATTTATTGATGATGTATGCACACATACCATCTGTAACTACTTTCCCAGTTTATATTGGTAATTTAGATACATTATTCGAACCATTCCTTGATGGTTTGACAGATGAAGTGGTATATCCAAAAATCAAAAGATTCTTGAACCATATCGACAAGGTATTCACAGACGCATTTGTCCACGCAGATATCGGTCCAAAAGCAACAAGAGCTGGTTATTTAATACTTAGAGCTGTTGTTGAACTGGAAAATCCAGTACCAAACATGACATTTAATTACGATGAAGAGATATCAGATGAAAAATTTGCACTTGCATGTGTTGATTCTTGCTTGAGAGTGAGCAAACCATCTTTTTCCAACGTTAAAGAATATACAAAAGTTGTTGGCAAGCACGCAATTGTAAGCTGCTATAATTCATTACCAATTGGTGGTGGAGCTTATGGCCTATTACGTTATCGCCTTGGAACAATTGCTATTGCTTCAAAAGATACTGATGATATGATCAATAACTTACTTCCTGAACTTGGAAAATCTATCAATCATATGATGGATGAAAGAATTGATTTTGTAGTCCAAAAATCAAACTTCTTTGAATCTAATTTCCTTGTAAAAGAAGGATTTTTATCACGTGATAAATTTACCTCAATGATTGCTATTGTTGGACTTGCTGATGCTGTTGATAATTTACTTCAAAAAGAAGGATTGAATGAAACATTCGGTACTTCAGAAAGAGGTGATGAAATTGCTCTTGCTATCATGGATAAGGTAAAAGAGATCAATGATGCCCATGAAACTAAATACATGGAAAGAACAAATGATCATTATCTTCTACATGCTCAAGTTGGTGCTCAAATAACACCTGAGGATGTTGATAACACACCAGCTCACAGAGTTAAAGTTGGAGAGGAACCAATTCTTCCAATTCACATAAATCAAGCTTCTAAATTCTACAAATATTTTGATGCAGGTACAGGGGATCTCTATCCTTTTGACCAGACTTACATTGACCATCCAGATGCTGTTCTTGATATCATCAAGGGAGCTTTCCATCAGGGAACAAGATACATAACAACTTATGTAGAGAATTCTGATTTGATTCGTGTTACTGGATATCTGGTAAAAAAATCTGAAGTAGAAAAAGCAAATAACGACAAAGCAGTACTTAGAAATACTACTTGGTTCGGTAAGGGCTCAGAGGAATATAACAGTGTGTTCGAAAGAAGGATTACAAAGTAAACTTCCTCTACATAAGGTTTTACCTTTTGCTAACGTTGATGGGCTAGGCAATAGAACATCTATATTCGTCCAAGGATGTGATATCAGATGTTTATATTGTCATAACCCAGAAACGCAAGATGTAAAATATAAAGAAAGAGAAGTAAGCATAGAAGATTTAATAAAAGAAATAGAACCATATACCCCTTATGTAAGAGGTATAACTGTAAGTGGTGGTGAACCTACCCTCTACCACAAACAGCTTGAGGTTCTATTTAATGAATTACATAAACAAAATTTAACATGTTATGTTGATTCAAATGGATATTTTGATAGAGAGAGAATTGCCTCTTTGATTGAAGTCACTGACAAGTTTTTATTTGATGTTAAAACTTTAGATAACAGTGGTGATTTAATTGGTGTTAACAAGACTGGCAATCTAGAAAATTTAAAATATCTATTGGAGTTGGGTAAAGTAGAGGAAGTTAGGCATGTTGCTTTGACTTCTTTTGTTGATAGTGAAAATGTAGTTAGACAGATTTCAGAAATCTTAAAAGATTATCCTGAAGTCTTGTTCAGAATAATTAAAGTTCACACCCGAGGATGCATGCATGAAGACCTCATAAAAGACAAAGTTCCTAGCAATAGGTTCATGGGTAACTTAGGCAAAATAGCCAGTGAT
>JBFHKM010000045.1:0-19174 GCA_041595335.1 Sphaerochaetaceae bacterium | reverse complement strand
CGAAAAGGAAAGGGGTTTGGACTTGGACTATCTACTGTTAAGTCAATCATCTCAAGTCATGGTTGGAAGATAAGCTCTTTCTTGAATGAGGCAGACAGCTGCCTGAGCTTCTCAATCAACATACCAATTTATTGATGATAAACAGAAGCATTTGAAATCTTATATAGGCTTCAGATGATTTCTTATTTTGTGGCTCATCAAATATAGATCATCATCAATTGAGATCTTCTATGAGAGTCTCTAGATATTTTCTAAGAGTCTGCATTGAATAATTATTCTTACCGATCTCAAAATTCCGTCTTACATTCTTCTCTCTGAAGGATGCATCAAGTAAATACCTGAGGGTTTTATCTGCAGCGAGATTCAATATGGAATCATCAACATCAATGAGATGTGTTCTCTCGTCTGTTGTGTGCTCATCACCAAGAGAGATGTAATCAAAGCCACACTTCTTTATGTCAGTGACGAATACAGGATATTCATAGACAACCATTGGAACCTCAGCAAAAAGTCCCTCAAGAAATTGATTGCCCCATCCTTCCCAGTAGGATGGATAGGTGATTATGTCTGCAAACACATAGGAGTCCCACAGGCTGTATTTTTTCATACCACCTGAAGTCTCTCTGTCATGGGATATGAAGGAATCTGCAAATTGAATATCGACACCAGATCTTTTGGCCCTGTCCTTCAATCTATCAACATAGGTTCCTGTGTTATCATCACTGCTGTAACCAACACAGAGAAGGCGAAATGATGTGCTCTTCTTTATGAGCCTTCCATCATATAGAGTCTTTCCAATCAAGGAGGGCTTTCTATCATTGAGAGTCTTTATGAGATCTATTGCAAGCTCAATGCCTTTTCTTTCAACAATCCTTGTTGCCTGAAGAAAGATGACATCATCCTCACTTATGTTAAGTGATTCTTTGAAAGATCTGTTGTACTCATCTATCTTCCACTCATTCATATCAAAATCAAAAACATTTGGAACCACAGTGCTCTCAAGACCCCTCTCTTTGAGCAGAGTATCATGACCTTGTTGATTTATAACAACATGATGATAGCGTGGATTTTTTGGAGGCAGATATCTTTCTGCAACATCCTCTGCAAATTTACATGAATAATTAATTCCACCAATTCTTTCCCAGAAGAAATCATGATGCTGTGCTAGGACCTTAAGTCTGTGTCTCTCAACAACTCTCTCAAGAGCTATCGCCACACTTGGATTCATTGCAACTGACCAGACATTCTGAGGAATGACCAGATCGATGCTGTTCTCAACCACAAATGATTCAATCACTCTCTCAGCCTTTGCAGCTTCATCAATCATTGTCTTCTTGTACTCATCATCATCTTTGAAATCTTCTTTGTTTACAAAGCTGTAGTTATAAAGAGCCTTGGCAACATCAGATGTGTGGTGGAGACTTGGATGAATTATTCTGCCGTTGTTTCCAATCTCAGCTCCAAGCATGAATACCTTGTGACCCATATCCTCAAATATTTTGGCCCATTTATTCATCTCAAGAGACACACCATCTGTTGCCTGTATTTTGTAATGAATCATTGCAATGTTATATCTTTTCATTTTTTCAACCACACAACCTGATAAGCTCTCAGCTTTCCATCAAAATCTTCATCTGTCAATATCTTGTAATCATCCAAAGAGATTGATGTATCGACATCACTGCAGCTTATGTTTGTCAAACAGATCACACTCTCTTCATCAATGGATCTTTTTAGACCAAAAATTCTTGAATCAAGATTCTCAATAACCTCCTGCTTTGCCTTAGGAGAGAAGCAGCGACAGCTCTTTCTTATGAGAAGCAGCTTCTTGTATCTGTTCAACACCTGAGACCTGATGCTGTTTGGATCTTCCAATTCCTTTTCAAGGACATCTGCATCAAGCTTCTCTCTGTTGATTGTTCTGGGAGTTCCTTTTTCAATGACACCCTCGCTGTAGTTTCTAGAACCAATCAGAGAGTGAATGTATATTCCAGGCACTCCCTTGAATGCTAGAATTATAGACTGCGATGCAATGAACCTCCTTGCTTCAACATCTTCATCAACATCACCTGATATCTTCAGTGCATCAAGATAGTTTATGTTCATCTCATATGGACTCTCACTTCCATCTGAATTGACCTTGTGTGATATGTATCCACCGACACTCTTTATCTTCTTTGCAAGGTCTATTATCTCATCATCTTCAATCAAACCCTTTGCAGGATTCAATCCAATGCCATCATGACTTGCTAAGAAATTGAAGAATGTCACATCCTCACTTGGAAGAGTCAGATTGCTTGCCCAATTTCTTATGACTGTGGCATCCCCCTTCAAGAATGTGTAGAGAGTCAGAGGAGGTAGGGGAAAGTTGTAGACCATGCTGGCCTCATCATGACCATTTCCAAAGTAGGATATGTTGTCCTCATGAGGAACATTTGTCTCTGTGATTATTTTTACATCCACATCTGCCATCTCAACCATAGACCTGATGAGTTTTATGACCTCATGTGTCTGTGGTAGATGCAAGCAAGATGTTCCAAGTTCCTTCCAGATGAATGCAATTGCATCAAGTCTTATAACAGTTGCACCATGTCTTATGTATTCAATCAAGACATCTATAACATCCAAAAGAACCTCGGGATTCTTGTAATTCAGGTCTATTTGATCCTCGCTGAAAGTGGTCCATACCCATTTCTTACCATTTTGGGTATCGACCTGTGTTAGAAGAGGAAGAGCTCTGGGTCTCACAACACTTGAGTAGTCTGAAGATGGATTGCAGGTGATGAAGTAATCTCTGTACTTCTCATTTCCTTTCAAGAACTCTTGAAACCAGTAACTGCTTTTTGAGATATGATTTGCAACAAGGTCCAGCATAAGTCTGTAGTCCTTTGTCAGCTCTTCAACATCACTCCATGTCCCCAATTCTGGATTTATCTTTTTGTAATCAACAATTGAGAAGCCATCATCAGAGGTGTATGGAAAGCATGGAAGAATATGGATTGTGCTTATAGCAGAATCCAGATACTTCTTTGCAAATTCAGTGAGTGTCTGAATCTTGCTCTCAGATCCAACCTTGCTTATTGAATCACCATAGGTGATCATGATTGCATCAGATTCATCAAACTCTCTTATCTCATCACAGCTGAATGAAGACAGCTGTTCAACTTTTTTTTCAAATTTACTTTGATATTTCTTTGCAAGTTCTTTGCCATAGATTGCTTCTAAATGGCTCAATATTTTTCTGTCGTTCATCTTATTTTCCTTATCTATTCTTTAACTCCACCTTCAGTGGTATCACCTGAGAGGAATCTTTGTACCAACATAAACAATACGATTACAGGAATTGCAGTGAGCAGTGATGCAGCACTGACTCTGTCCCAAATAGCATTCTTAGAAACAAATAGAGCTTTAAGAGCGATTGGAAGAGTGTACATATCGACATATGATTTCAAGAATACAGATGCAAATAGATATTCATTCCATGCAATCATGAAAGCATAGGAGAATACAGTTGCTATTGCACCAATTGATAGTGGTATTATGATCTTAACAATGGTCTGGAATCTTGTGTAACCTTCAATGAATGCTGCCTCCTCAATTGAGAAAGGAATTGATCTGAAGGAGTTTCCTAGCATGTAAAGACATACAGGAAGAGTCTGAACCATGTAGATAACAACCAAGGAGAATGTTGTTCCACCCTTGCTTGAGGTCAAGCCAAGAGTTACCGATATCTTGTAAAGTGGAATCAAAAGCAATATACCACCAACCATGTAAACGAAAAGCACACCTCTTTGAATTATTTTCTGTCCTCTGTATTTCATCCTCGATATTGAGTAGGCACCAAATATTGCTATTGTTATTGCACATATGGATGCTATGAGTGAGAACTTGAGTGAGTTCAAAAAGTAACTCTTGAAAGGAAATACATCACTTGTATCAGTATATTTTGAAAGAATTGCAGTTTTCTGAGCCTCTGTAAGATCTGGATTGTCATCCATGAGCTTCTTAACAGATGCAGGAATTTCAATGACTTCCTCCTCTCCAGATGTATTTATATTCAATATCTCAGTGTAAGCCTCTGTGTTGATTTCCGTTGGAATCAGAGATGGGTTTCCCCAATCCCATGAGTATTTGAGTGATGTTGAGAGCATCTGTATGAATGGAAACAGACAGAACAGTACAATGAGCATTATCAAGATGAAAAATCCAAAATTTTTTATAACACGATGTTTCTTATTTACCATTTCAATACCTTCTTTACATAGAATAGGATCAGACCAATCAACAATGCGAACTGAACAACAACAAGAGCTGAGCCCTGGCCAAGTGCCATGCTACCTGTGAATGCTTTGAAGTATGTGTAAACACTCAGAACTTTTACGTTATCAGTAAGAAGATAGACTTCTTCAAATTTATTGAAGTTCCAGATGAATCTTAGAAGAACAATGGAACCCAGAACAAAGTAAAGTTCAGGTATTGTTATTGATATGAATTTTCTGAATCCACCAGCACCATCAATCTCGGCTGCTTCATAAAGATTGTTATCAATCGTCTGAAGTCTTGATAGAATCATGAGGTATGTGAAAGGAAAAGCTTTCCACATGCTGAACACTATTGCAACCCAAAGAGCATATTTAGGATCTGCAATCAAATTGAATCTCTGATCATATATACCAAGTACATCAACCATAACGTGAGTGAAGATACCATTTACAGGATCAAAGAAGAATTGCCAAGAATAAACAGTTGAAATAACAGGAGCAACATAAGGAAGCAAGATGATTGATCTCACAAGTCCTCTCAAAGGAAATTCTTTGTTCATGGCCATAGCAACTATAAGACCCAATAAAGTTGTGAGAAGAGTTGTTGCAATGACATAGATGAATGTAGTCAATACAGACTTCCAAAAGGATGAATCAAATATTACATTCTTGTAGTTCTCAACTCCTATGAATTTTGTATCTCCAAGCATTGATACATCAAAGAAGCTCAGATAAACGTTATATATGATAGGGTAGATTATCAATAGACCTATGATTATTACCGATGGAGCCACAAGCTTTATGCCAAGTCTGGCATCTTTCTGTTCCATGGTAAGTTGGTTTCGAGCCATAATTTCCTCCAATTTTGATTAAAAAAGAGGAGAAGAATCTCTCCTCTTTTTAAACTCGTCAGCTTCTATTTGAGATCTTCCATAGCTGCCAATGCAGTAGCCATAGCTTTATCAACAGAAACGTTCTCCTGAGTGATCTGATAGATCATCTGTGGAATGATTTGTTGAGTTGTGATTGTTGTTGCCTTGTTCATCTTCTTACCATCTACGATAGAGAATGATTTGATGTCCTGCATACCATCTGTGATATCTTGTATAGCATCTTTGCCATAGTTTGATAGAACTGGATTGTCTAAGTAAGCATCCTGTTCTGCAATACCTTTGATTACAGGATTCATGCCACCTGGTGCCATGTGTAAGAAGGTTATGTAAGAAGAAGGTTGATATAGGAACTTAACAAAGCTCTCTGCTGCTTTTGATTTTGCACTGTCACCTTGGTTGATGACACCGAATGAAACAATAACACCATAAGATGCTGCTTCTTTATTTGTGATTGTTGGAACCATACCAGTATGTTCTGCTAGCTGTGGATCAAACTGAGATCCTTCTAAATCTTTGAAGTTTTCAGAAGTAAGTGATGATGCAGCTGCATCTTGTACTGAAAGGTCATCCATGATGTATGTGGAATAGAAGAACATTGCAAGTTTGCCCTGTAGGTAATAATCACGAGCTCTCCATGTCTGAGGTCCTGGTGGATTGTACTGAGCCAATCTTGCATAGTACTCTACAGCTTCTTTCATCTCTGGAGTATCGAATGTTAGATTTCCATCTTTATCAAATAATTGAGCTCCGTTTGATTGTGCGATAGGAGTGAAGCACTGCTCTGCAAAAGTTTCAGGTTTTGTACCAACCAATATACCATAGGTATTTTCTGATGGGTTGTAGAAATACTTTGCAGCTTTCTCTATGTTCTCCCAAGTTGTTGGTGGTTCAAGTCCAGCTTCTTCAAACCAGTCAGTTCTGTACCAGATACCCTGCAACCAACCATAAGCTGGAATACCATAGTATTGGCCATCAGATGATTCATTCATTTTCAAAGCACCTTCAAAGAACTTATCCATACCAATTGCATCAATTGCATTCTTATTTGCGTCAACATCCATCAGACCATCAACACCAAAAGCAACAATGTTTTCAGCACCGCTGTCAATTAAAGTTGGTAATGTTTTGGAATTAGCTGCAGTTGCAAGTTGTGTTGCCATATCATTTTCATCAACTGCCACAAGCTTTACAGTTACATTTGGATTCAATGCTTCATAAGTATCAATCAAAAGTTGAATTGTTGCCTGACGATCAGTTTGGGTTTGAGTTGTCCAGTATTCAATAGTAACTGGCTCTGCTTTTTCAACTGCTGCAGGCTCTGTAGCTGCAGGAGTTGCCTCCTTACTTCCGGATGCGAACAACATTGAAGACGCACCGACTAATAACAGTAGTGAAACTGCCAAGGTAAATTTTTTCATAATATCCTCCATTTTGGAAAAAAAATTACATATTATTACTTAAGAGAAGATCTCTCTATAAGTTTTGGTGTTATACTCACTTCATCTCGTGAGTAGCTAAGCGGTATATTTGATAATCTTTCCATAAGGTACTTTGTAGCTATGCTACATTTCTCCTCAATAGATTGATCCATTGTTGTAAGATTCATTAAATTAGCAATTTTGAGGTTATCAAAACCCATGATACCAATATCATCTGGAACCTTATAACCATGTTCCATTAGGTATTTGAGGCCTCCAGCTGCCATCTCATCACAACCAAAGAATATTGCATCTGGTTTGATGAATAGATTCATGAGAGCTTCAGTTGCACTGTATCCACCTTCTGCAGATAGCTCTGCTTCAATGTGAAATTCCTCTTTGATAGGTGTGCTGTTGGCTTCAAGGGTTGTTGAGAAACCCATATATCTGTCGTTGATATGTTCGTCGCTAGGAGTCCAGCCAACAAATGCAATGTCTTTGTATCCTCTGGAGATCATGAATTTTGCAGCATTTTGGCATCCTGTAAAATTGTTGTTGTGTATGTTCAGCTCACCTATACATTTGGTCTGAAGTAAAACAATAGGAATGTTGTACTTCTCAAATAATTCTCTGTCCTTCTGGTGGATCTCTGCAGATGTGATGATGAGAGCATCAATCATCTTTAAATAACCCAGGTTCTTTGAAAAGAAATGTGAAAGATTCTGGCGGTTTCCAATGTTGAATTGAACTGTCTGGTAGCCTTGCTCACTCAGTAGCTTGCTGAAGGTTCCAAATATGATCTGTGCAAAATTAGAAAGCGGATTTGAAATAGTTATTCCAATCAATTTATTGGAGTGCTTTGACTTTGGAAAGGTGTAGCCAATTTCTTTGAGTTTATCCATAACTTGATTGAGAGTGTTCTCGTTTACAAGTTCAGGATGATTTAGAACTCTAGATATTGTGCTGGCACTCAAACCAGTCTTTTCAGCTATTTCTTTTGCAGTCATCTTTCTTTTCATGATTATATACTACATCATAAATTTCATTTGTCAACAAAAAGAATGAAATATTTTAGAAATATTATTGAAATAATTCAAGATAAGTTATGAAATATTTCAGTATTTATTGATATAAATTAGATTAAATTGACTCAATTACTTATAGAATAAGAATTAAAGTAACTTTACTCCCTTGATCCAATTTATGGCTAAATTGAGAACTTTATCACTTTTATGAAATATTTCAATAAATCTCAACCAACTTAACTTCTGTTGGGTATAAACATCTCTGTGCTCAAATGCAGATGATTCAATCCTATTAACAGCTGCTGCAGCCTCATCAAGAGAGCCCTGGCTCTCTTTTTGATATGCAATAATCGAATATCTCTTCAATTCATCAATATCTTCAAGAAAAGCTCCAGGATATATTTTCTGATCAACATTCCAATTCAGAGCTTGTTTTTTATAGAATGTGTAGATATGACGCTTTATATCTCGGTCTACAGTTACCTCCCTCTCAAGTCGTTTGTGACTGACTGGAAGGTGTGTGATTGCAATGCTCTTATCAAAGTACACAGAGAAATTTGATGCCAGAGAGTTCAGTATGTAATCAAAGTCCTCACCACGTGCGATGAATTCATCAAAGCATATATTCTCTATGATCTTCCTTGAGAATATCATATTCCCTCCAAATCCCACATGTGTTCTGTGAGGCTGAATCTCATCACTCATCTCCAAGGTCATCTGCTTGTTCATTAGATTCAATTTCTGCTCAAAAGGACCTCTCCCTTTGCTCTCCTCACATGGTATGAGATATCCTCCATCCTTGTTCAGATATACTCCTGTAAGAAGATCTATTTCATCATCCTTCATGAGATGTGATATCCTCTTAAAATAATCTTTTTTCATCACAATCTCATCATCATCAATTGCAATCACATAGGTGCATCCCATTAGATAGGGCAATGCGAGCTGCACATTCCTTATTGCTCCATAGCTCTTCAAATTCAATGGAGAGAGAGCAATCAAACTGTTGAAATAATCAATGTCTCTCTCACTCACAAGATAGATATCCTTTCTATCACTGTATCTACTCAAGATTCTCTCAACTTGCTCTCTTGCTCTCCTGTGGTATCTTTGATGAGTGAGTGCAAGTATCACCAATATTTTGAAATCATCTTTGAACTCTGTTATGTTGGCGATGGTTCTCTCAAGAGTCTGATGAGCTGTGATGTCTGTTGGATGATCAAACATCGTCTCACCATCATCTCCATCTTCACAGTTCTTTCCCCAGTATGTTGGAATAGAAATCCATACTTCATCTCTCATGATCCCTCCCGATTGAAAATCATCAGTTCAATTGTATGTATGCATCAATTCAGAAAGCAAGTGTTGAGAGAGGATTTCTTCATGTAAAAAGAGACCTCCACATGAAGCAGAGATCTCTTTGAAAATTGGAATTGAGTGTGTTTCCTAGTTGATGAACTGAGGAATAGGAGAGACCTTGGCCTCACCTTTAAGCAGATACTTTATTCCTTCAACTGCTGCTACAGCAGCACTTGTTGTGGTTGTGTATGGAATCTTCTGAAGCAGTGCAACAGATCTTATATCATCATTGCTGCTTATTGAATGAAATCCCATTGGTGTGTTTATAACAAGATCTATTCTCCTGTTGTTAAGATGATCCACAATATTTGGATGACCATCTTTTGTCTTCAACATCACCTCACAGAGAATCCCCTCATCAAAAAGATCACGAGCAGTGCCCTGTGTGGCAGCAATTTCAAAACCAAGTTCAATCAGCTGCTTTGCAACAGGAACTATTGTCTTTCTGTCCTTTTTGTTCACACTGATTAGAACCTTACCGCTTGTAGGAAGCTTGTTACCAGAGCTTATCTGACTCTTTGCATATGCCTCACCAAAGCTCTCACCAGAGCCAGTTGTCTCACCAGTACTTCTCATCTCCGGTCCCAGAAGAGGATCTATATCAATGAATCTATCGAATGAGAAAACTGCCTCTTTGATTGCCCATCCGGCATGACATTTTCCCTCTCCAATATTTGAGTAAGATGGAACAAGCTTCTGCTCCTTTAGAGATATTCCTTCCCATACTTTTACAGCTGTCTCAATGAGATTGACCTTGCTGTATTTGGATATGAAAGGAACTGTTCTGCTTGCTCTTGGATTGACCTCAATTATGTAGAGTATCTCATCTTTGACTGCAAATTGAATGTTGATGAATCCAACAAGATTCATTCTTCTAGCAATCTTCAGTGTTGCACATCTCATCTGCTCAAGTATCTCAGCACTTGATTTGTATGGAGGAAATACTGCAGCACTGTCACCACTGTGGATACCAGCTGCTTCAATATGTTGAAGTATTCCACCTATGTAGATATCCTCTCCATCACTGATTGCATCAAGATCATATTCAAAAGCATCTTCAATGAACTGGTCAATCAAGATAGGATGCTCCTCATCAAAGCTCACCTCATTTGTTTTGAAGTATGTATCAACATCCTCCTCACTGTAGGCAATGAACATGGATCTTCCGCCAAGTACAAATGAAGGTCTGAGGAGTATTGGATATCCAATCTCTCTTGCCTTGCTGTGAATCTCTTCCATGGTTGTGCCCATTCTGTTTGCAGCCTGATTCAGACCAAGCTCCTTAAGAATTGCAGCAAAATCACCTCTGTCCTCAGCTTCATCGATACCAGATAGCTGTGTTCCAATTATCTCGATATCTTCTTCATCCTTGAGAGCTTGTGCAATATTCAAAGGAGTCTGTCCACCAAGTTGAATGACAAGCTTCTTTGCATGCTCCTTCTTGAGTATTGCTTTGACACTCTCTCCATCAAGAGGTTCAATGTAGAGTCTATCAGATACATTGTAGTCGGTACTCACTGTCTCTGGATTTGAGTTTATTATTATTGTCTTTCTTCCAAGCTCTCTGTAAGCCATTGATGAAAGAGAGCAGCATGTATCAAACTCAAGACCCTGACCAATTCTGTTTGGCCCACTTGCAAGAATCACAACTGCATCCTCGCCAAATGGCTCTCCCTCATCTGATTCACCATAGGTGTTGTAGCAATATGGAGTGAGAGCTTTGAACTCTCCGGCACATGTGTCTACAAAATGAGATGACATCTTTATGCCATTGTCCTCTCTTATCTTTTCAATCTCACTTGCATCTGTTTTGGCGAGCTGAGCAATTCTCTTGTCACTCATACCATTCTCTTTTGCTCTTTCAATCAACTGTGGTGTCAACTTTTTGGCATCAATTATTTCATGGTCCAGAAGAGACTGAAGGTAGAGCTGATATATGAAGAAAGGATCAAATCCTGTTATCTCATTGAGACGCTTCATGCTCTCTTTTCCCTCGTTGAACAGAACTGTGTATATTGCAAATATTCTGAGTGGGTGTGCATTTGTTAGATATTTTTCAACATCACATTCATCAAGAGGAACAAGTCCCTCCATCTTTCTTTCAACAGATCTTATTGCTTTGTTTAGAGCCTCGATTGATGTTCTTCCAATTGCCAATGACTCACCAACAGATCTCATCTGTGAGCCAAGAGCAGATGGTTTCAGTGGAAACTTCTCAAGTTCAAAACGAGGGACCTTAACAGCACAGTAATCAAGGGCTGGTTCAAAACATGAAACACTCTTTCCTGTTATCTGGTTTATGACCTCATCGAGAGTGTAACCAACTGCAAGCTTTGTTGAGCAGAATGCAATCGGAAATCCTGTTGCCTTTGATGCAAGAGCAGATGATCTTGATACACGAGGATTCATCTCAATTACAACCATCTTCTTTGTCTTTGGATTCACTGCAAACTGAACATTTGATCCACCACAGTCAACTCCAACTGCACGAAGTATGTTTATAGATGCATCTCTCATGTCTTGATATTCTTCATTGTTAAGCGTCTGAATTGGAGCTATGGTTATTGAATCACCTGTGTGAACACCCATTGGATCGATGTTCTCTATTGAGCATACAATTATGGCATTATCATTCTTGTCTCTCATGACCTCCATCTCAAACTCTTTCCAACCAATCAAGGATTCCTCAATCAGAACTTCGGAAACTGGACTCTCTTTCAGTGCTCTTCTTGTGAGCAGTTTGAAAGACTCCAAATCATAGGCGATGGCACCACCACGTCCTCCAAGTGTGAAACTTGGACGTATGATTATTGGAAAGGGTATTGAACTTGTTGCACTGAGGGCTTCCTCCTCACTGTGTACAACAATACTTTTTGGAGATTCAAGGTTCAATGATGATACAAGATCTTTGAAAAGTCCTCTGTCTTCTGCCTTATTTATTGAATCAATCGAAGCTCCTAGAACCTCAACATTGTATTTCGTAAGGACTCCCGCTGCACCCAATTCAAGAGTCAGATTCAAACCAGATTGACCCCCAACTGTTGATAGAATTGCATCAGGTCTCTCTGTTTTTATGATCTCCTCAAGATATGTGACAGTGAGAGGCTCCATGTATACCTTATCACTCAAGGATGGAGTGCTCATCATGGTAGCAGGATTTGGATTGACAAGAATTACATAATATCCATCTTCCTTGAGAGCTTTTATGGCCTGACAGCCACTGTAATCAAACTCACATGCCTGACCAATTATGATTGGACCACTTCCTATTACCAATATTTTATGTATGTCTTCTCTTTTGCTCATTATTTGGATTCCTTTATAAATTCATCAAAGATTCTCTCGCCTTCTCTTGGACCAGGTCCAGCTTCTGGGTGAAATTGAACACTCAAAATTGATTTTGATGGAACCTTTATTCCCTCAATGCTTCTATCATTTGAGTTGATGAACCACACTTTGCAGTCATCGCTCAATGATGATGATACAAAACTATGATTCTGACTTGTAACGAAGGTTCTTCCTGTTTCAAGATCTGTTACAGGTTGGTTTCCTCCATGATGACCAAAACTCATCTTCTCAGTCTTACCGCCAAGAGCAAGTGTTATTATCTGATGGCCAAGACATATTCCCATGATTGGAATTTTATTCAGCAGGGCTCTGACAGTCTTAATTGCACTGCTCTGCATCTCAGGATCTCCAGGTCCATTTGATAGGAAAAGAGCACTGTATCCATGATTCAATACATCTTCTTCACTGAATGTTGGAGGAAGAAGGGTGACTCTCACACCTCTTCTGTAGAGTGATTTTATGATTGATTTTTTGATTCCAAAATCAACAAGAGCAAAATGCTTCTTGCTATCATAGAGCACATCAATTTTTGAGTTTATCTCAGGATCCTCTATTATTTTGGTGCAAGATACACTTTCAACTGGATTCAAAGACGAAATAAAAGGAAAGGATAAAAGATGCTGTACAACAAAATCTTTTTCAACCTTTCCTAGATTATCACATTCAACAATAATTGCTCTTTTAAAACCAGTATCTCTTAGATGCAATGTAAGAGCTCTTGTATTCACATTGCAGATACCAATAACATCACTTTCTTTTAAATATTGGTCCAATGTGATTCTGTTCTCAGCAACAGGTCCATCATAATAGTTTTTAACAACAACAGCATTGCAGTTGATCTTGCTCTTTATGATATTTTCCTCTCCACCAACATCAATTCCATAATTACCAATATGAGGATAGGTAAAAGTAACAATCTGTCCTTCATAGGAAGGATCACTTATTATTTCTTGATATCCAACCATGCTGGTGTTGAATATCAACTCTCCACATGATTTATTGGTTTTTATTTTATCAAGCGAGGGGGCAACCGCGCCAAAGCTTTTTCCCTGGTATGCACTACCATCTTCCAAAATTAGATAAGTCAAAGTTTTTTTCCTTTTTAAGCATTGAATAATATTTGTAATATTATCTTAAATTGTTGCAATATTATAAAATTTCTGTTGCATTTACAAGTACTTTGCAACATAAAATGGATAAATAATCTTAAAATTGTATAAATATACAATAAAAATGTATATTTGATTATTCAATGTTGCATTTTTGTTGTATTATTACATTGTTATATGTTGTGCTTTTATGTTGCCTTGCTGTCTCTGTAAGCATATAATGATATATGAAAGAAGGTATTTAAATGACTTGATATCAATCATAGTTAAGCAGATAAAAATTTTTATAGTTAAAATCTCCATATCATGATAATATTAGTCTATTAATTACGTAAGGATACTTATGATGAATGATAAAATATTGACCACGCAAAGCATTCTAAAATGTGATGAAATAAAGGTAAAAGAATTAATTTCTAAATTCTTGTCCTGTATTTTGACCAAAGATACAGAAGAAGCTAAGAAACTTATTTCTCCAAATACGACAATTATTGGTACCTCCAGAACCATCAGCATGGAAGAATTGGTATCATTGCTTCAGGTTGACAACAATGGCCACAGTCGATTCATACCTCATTACGAAGAAATGGAATGCTTGAGATTGAAAGATTCACTCTTCAACCTGATTGTTCCTCTTACTGTAATTGAAGGTGAGATTGGATCTTTTCTGGTCACCACAACATATACTGTAGATATCGAGAAGAAAGAGATACTCTTCATATCAATTCCTGTACAAGATTTAAAAAATACAACAAAAGATTATATTATAGGTCAGATGTCTTTTTACTTGGGACCAAACTACAAAATCACTCTCATAGATGATCTTGTTGCACATTTTCTCAAGTATAAAAATGGACTTGAGATGAAGAAGACATTGGATGCCAACCTATTGAATGCTTTGAAAGAAGAGGATAAAGAGGAATTCATAGAGCTCTTGGACTCCAATAAAGATTCCTATCTTCCAGTTATAAATAAAGTCTCTCTCCTCAATAAAAAAGGTGAGAGCGTTGATGTCAGCATTGAGATGAACATCATCAAAGTCAAATTGAGTATCTACAAAGTAATTGCAACAGTTCATGATTTGATGAAAAATGAAGATGAGAATGTTCTCAATGGAAGACGTTTTTATAGATTGATAAACATTCTAAACAGCTCTCCAACTCCTTTCTTCATAAAGAATCTGAAAGGTGAGTATGTTGGAGCAAATAAATCTTATCTGAAGTCTCTTGGATTGGATGAAACTTACAATATAATTGGAAGAACAGACTATGATTACTCAAGTAAAGAATTGGCAGATCTCTTCAAGAAAGAAGATGATATAATAATTAGAACTAAAAAGCCTCTCTCCAAATTTGCTGAGGATGTTGATAGCAATGGAGAGCCCAAAAGTTTCCAATATACAAAAGCTCCTCTGATTGAAAATGGTAAGGTTGTGGGATTGATCTGTTTCATCCTTGATGTTTCAATTGTCACCAACCTAAATAAAGAGCTGCTTAAATCTCAGCTTGAACTTGGATTCATATTCAACAACTCAAAGATTTCTTATTACATAAAAGATACAAAGTTCAGATTCAGAAGAGTCAACAGGACTTTCTTGAAGCAGAACGGAGTAACTGAGAAGCAGATAATTGGAAAGACAGCAGAGGAGATCTTTGCTGAAAAAGCCAACACAGGCATGGTCTCTTTTACATCTCAAGAGAAAGATATTGTACAGACGAAGAAACCTTTCTACATGTCTCAATATTTTGTTGATTCATCTGGAAAGAAGAGATATTTCTCATTATCTGAATCTCCATTGCTTGATGATGATGGTGCAGTAGTGGGTATTGTTGGAGCAGTAGAAGATATAACAGTGGCAGTTGAAAGGCATCTGAGACTTGTTGAGAGATATCAGAATGTTATGAAGGTAATATCTGATGATAACTTCCAGCTGTTTATGAAGGTAGATATTGATACCGGTAAGATTGAAGAATATAAAGCTGTTGATTCAGTCCACAATTATGAGAACACTCAATATAATGAGGAGTTCATAAACAATGTTGCTGAGATTCTTGTGTATGAAAATGATAAGAAGAATTTCTTGGAGACATTCTCTTTTAGAAATTTAAAAACATCATTCTCTCCTGAGGGAAGATTCTCTAGAGAATATACATTCTCTCGTATCAAAGGAAAATTGGGTGTTGCAACAATTGATGGCTCATACAGTGTTAACCCATCAAACAATCATAGAGAGCTGTTCATCTATGCCTTTGATATCACAGCAAAGTCCCATCTAAATGAATTGATAGCAAGCATCACTCAGACAGGTTATGACTTCATTGTTAAAGCCAATCTGCAGGTCGATAGATGTGAATTCGTTGTATATGATAAAGAGAGCTATGATATTCCAAAGGATGAGAACTTCACAGTAAGTAAATTCCTAGATATCTGTTTTGAGAAAGCACTGGCACCTATTCCATCACCAGAGGAGGCAATTGAATCTGCTAAAGAATGCTTGATCAACAAAGATGAATTCTCTTTCACAACAGATACCATTGATGGCAGACGTAAGAGCATTGTGGTCAGACCTCTCAACAGAGAGAGGGATACCTATCTTATAATTCAAACAGATATCACTGATATCACAATGAAGGACAGTGAGCTGCAGAAGAAATTGAAGCAATCAATAATTGATTCAGAGAGAGCCAACAACATCAAGTCTGATTTCTTAGCTAGAATGAGTCATGATATGAGAACTCCTCTAAATGGAATAATGGGATTGGCTGACTTCGGTGTTGCTGAAGCTGAAAATCCAGAAATTGAAGAATACTTCAAAAAGATAAAGATGAGCAGCAATTACCTTCTGACTCTTTTGAATGATGTTCTTGATATGCAGAGCATAGAGAGGGGAAAGATAAGAATATTCCCTAAGGCTATATCAATCAAAAAAACAATCAAAGAGGTTGAGACCATTGTCATTCCAAGAGCTAAAGAGAAAGATATAACACTCAACATTATATATCCAGAGAACACTCCTAAATATATAAACAATGACCCTGTTAGAATCAGTCAGGTCTTGGTAAACATCTTGAGCAATGCAATTAAATATACACCAAATGGTGGTACAGTCAATTTCTTCAATGAATTGATAGATTATGATCAGTCCACATACAAGATTGTGATACAGGATAATGGTGTTGGAATGAGTAAGAAATTCCAAGAGAGCATGTTTGATAGCTTCACAACAGAGACAAATGTTCTCTCACCAATTGAGGGTGGAACAGGTCTTGGACTTGCAATTTCAAACAGCATAGTCAGATTGATGGGTGGTCACATTGAATGTAAGAGTGAGTTAGGTGTTGGAACAACCTTCACAATATTCCTCCCAATTGATCCAATCAGTGCCAAGAGATATAAAGAGCTGAATGAGATCCAGGAGCAGGTTGATTTCACCAAGATGAAGAAGAAGAAGGTCCTAATATGTGAGGACAATGCCATAAACATCATGATATTGAAAAAAATCTTGGAGGATAAGGGCATCATTGTAGATACAGCAGCTAATGGTGAGATAGGATCTAAAAAGGCCAAGGAAAATAAATATGACTTCATTTTTATGGATATAAAGATGCCAGTAATGGATGGTCTTACCGCAGCCAAAAAGATTCGTACTTTCAATATGGATGTTCCAATAATCGCTCTAAGTGCAAATGCATACAAAGAGGATGTTGAAAAATCTCTTGAAGCTGGAATGAATGCTCATCTATCGAAGCCAATCGATCGAAATGATCTTTTCAAAACTCTGTCAAAGTATTTACGTAAATAAATAGTTTTCTTGTTTACACTTCACTGCCGTATACTGTAACATCCATTTGAATAAAATTATAATTCAAATGGATGTCACATGAAAAAAATTCAGATCAACATATTGGCTATTTTGGCCTGCTTGTTATGGGCTTCAGCATTTGCTGCTGGTAAGTACAGTCTTCTGTACCTTCCTCCAATTACATTGGCAGGAATAAGACTTCTTATTGCAGCTCTGATGCTCTCTTTTTTTGCCAAAAAAGAAGAGCTAAAAAAGTTGCTTCCTTATTGGCCTTTCCTTCTTGGATACTCAGTTCTCAAGGTAGCAATTCCTTTCATAGCTTTCAATCTAGGACTTGTACGAGTTACAGGATCTCTTGGTGCTATGATAGTTGGATCAAGTCCTGCGATATCCATAATCATGGCTGTTGCATTCATAAAGACAGAACATTTCAACAAAGAAAAAATAATATCAATGATACTTGGAATGATTGCAATAATAATGCTTTCATTGAGCAAGAGCAGTGATGGAACAAACCAAATATTGGGTGTCATCTTTCTGCTTGTTAACTGTGTATGTGGTGCTTTTGGTGATATCTACATCAAAAAGAAAACAGACATAAAGTTCAGTGTTTCTCTGAACTTCCTTCAGGTTTTGGTTGGCTCTCTGTTTGTAATTGCAGCTGGTTTTATCACAGAAGGTGTGTCGTTGAGTTCTGTTGCATGGAATGCAAAAGTTATTTTCGATATAATCTATCTAGCATTTATAACAGCCTGTGCAACAACTATATGGCTCAAATTGGTACAGGAACCTTCCGTTGAGATATCTGTTATAGCAATATGGAAGCTTCTCATACCATCTGTTGGTGCTCTTCTTAGTTGGATTTTGACACCAGGAGACAGTCCTACATTGATATCTGTTGTATCACTGATGATGATTCTTGTTTCAATATTTATTGCCACAAGACGAAATGCATCCAAAAAACTCAAACTGAAGATGGCTTGATGATTGGGATCATCTGATTGATTTTGATAAATTGTAGATATCGCATCTTCTGCTTTTTAAAATTGGAAGCTGCTCTCTTATATCTTTTACCTCTTTCAAATCAACTGTGGAGTAGATGATCTGCTCTTTCTCATCGGCCATGCTTATAACATCTCCCCATGGGGATGTTATTATGGAATGGCCATATGAGTGATAAGATGAACTCATATCTTGAGCAGATGATGTTCCAATGTAATATGATTGGTTGTCTAGAGCTCTTGCTCTGAATAACAGCTGCCAGTGTGCAGGACCTGTTGTCATATTGAATGCAGCAGGCACAAAAACAGCCACTGCGCCATCGAGAGCCATGAGACGGGATAACTCTGTGAATCTGATATCAAAACAGATCATGAGGCCAAATCTTCCGAACTCTGTATCAAAGCAGGTAACTTGATCTCCAGATTTCAATGAATCACTCTCTTTGAAGGTCTGTCCATCCTTTATATCGATATCAAAGAGGTGCATCTTTCGATGCTTTGCTATCTGTGTGCCATCTCGGTCAAACACATAGCTGGTGTTGTATGTATCATCATCATCTTTTTCAGCAATTGATCCAGCTATCAAATAGATGTGGTTTGCTTTTGCAGCATCAGACAGCATCTTCCATGTGTGAGCACCGTCTTCTTCTGCATAGATAGGAAATTGCTCAGTTTCATATGGACATGAGAACATCTCAGGAAGCATTATCAAATCTGCACCATTTTTTGCTGCATCTTCAATATATCTAACTGCTCTGTCAATATTCTTGTTTTTGTCTGAAACAACCTTCATCTGAATCTGTGCAATTTTCATTTTTCATTACTTCCTTGATCTCAATAGCTCTGATGACTTTCTTCAATTATAGCATCAATTGCAGTACATCTGTCAATTTTCTGCATCATCATGACTGGACCTTGCTTCAGAATTTCTGAAAGACGTAAAAAAAACTGTGGTGT